>JALVRI010000261.1 GCA_027031325.1 Desulfobacteraceae bacterium | reverse complement strand
GTATAGCACATGATTTTAACAACTTGCTGATGGGCATCCAGGCCAATATTTCCCTGTTGAGCCTTGACCTGGAGAAAATGCCCAAATCCCTTGAAAAACTGGCCCGCATCGAAGAGCAGATACTCAGCGGCGCCTCACTTACACGCCAGTTGCTGGGCTACGCCCGCAAGGGTAAGTACCGCTTGGCACCGGTTGACCTTAAGGACCTGATCGCAACCGCCCTCAATGTTATCCGCCGGACGCATAAGGATATTACCATAAAATGTGACCTGCCCGACCTGCCGATGGTGATAGACGCCGACCGCAGCCAGATGGAAATGGTCCTGCTGAATCTGTTTGTCAATGCCGCCGATGCCATGCCCCACGGCGGCCAGTTGGCGGTCAATCTGCAATGGATGAATCTGGAGCCGGCCGATTGTACAATGCGCATGTTGAAGCCGGGGCGTTACATCCTGATGGAGGTCAGCGACACCGGTACCGGGATGACTCCCGAGGTCCAGGAGCGTATTTTCGAGCCTTTTTTCACCACCAAGGAGCTGGGCCGCGGAACGGGACTGGGATTGGCGTCCGTTTACGGGGTAATCAAGAACCACGGCGGCCAGATAGAGGTGGAATCACAGCCCGGCAAGGGGACCACCTTTTCGGTTTTTTTGCCGGCCTCATCGAAAAAGGCCAGGGACAAATCGGATTCCCACAAAAATGTTGTCGGCGGCAACGGCAGGATCTTGCTGGTTGACGATGAGCCGGTTGTCCTGGATTCGACCAAAGAGATGATTGCGGCCCTTGGTTACTCGGTGATGGCTGCCGGGAGCGGTGAAGAGGCCCTTGAAATTTACAGCAAAAAGTTTGACGAGATAGACTTGGTCATCCTGGACATGGTGATGCCCGGGATGGACGGCAAGCAGGTGTTTGACCGCCTCAAACAGATTAATTCAGAGGCCAGGGTACTGATATCAAGCGGTTACGATCTGGATGATGCCTGTCGCGAGATAATCCGCCAGGGATCCAACCGTTTTATCAAGAAGCCTTATACCCTTCATCAACTGGCAACCGAAATTGCGGCCATGCTGGCTCCCGGCAGCTGAAACCGTTTTCGACGCTCGGGTAATTTGACTTTCGGCGTCCTTATCAAAAGGGAAACCCGGCTTACCATTGTTTTCGCCCTCAAATTCCCCCTTTAATCCGAAAGATGCCATTGGGGATTCTTTCTACCGGTCTTCGAAATGAGGGCTCGATTCGGATGGGGCATTTTGCTTGTCATTTTTCTCCAGCCTGTTTACAAGACCGGCTGAAATGCTGTATTGATCATGGCTTGACCCGTGGGGCAATCTCTTCTGACGAAAGGTAAGAACAGTGGCTTCAATAAAAGACAAAATAAGGGAAGTCGCCCGCAAGCGCAAAGCGATCATTCTGGCCCATAATTACCAGCCCCCTGAAATCCAGGACCTGGCCGACATGTGCGGTGATTCCCTGGAGCTTTCCCGCCGGGCCGCCGGAACAGATGCCGAGGTCATCGTTTTCTGCGGGGTCCATTTCATGGCCGAGACCGCCTCGATTCTGTCTCCGGATAAAATCGTGCTCCTGCCCCGCCTGGAAGCCGGCTGCCAAATGGCGGACATGATTACCGCCGAGGCCCTCCGGATCCGGCTCGATCAGCTTCCCGGCATGCCGGTGGTGACCTACGTAAATTCCCCGGCGGAGGTCAAGGCTCTTTCAAC
>JALVRI010000260.1 GCA_027031325.1 Desulfobacteraceae bacterium | reverse complement strand
TCCGCGGCGCATTGGGACAAGGTTGACAGGAGGCCGTTCCAGTTGCCTTCTTCCAGGCTCTGCAGCACTTTTTGCCACTGCCGATGGAATATTTCCATGGCCCGGTCCGGCCGGCGGGCATTTGCCATAAGCATGGCGCGGATGTCCTCCAGCACGTCCGACACCACGACCGCCCACCATGCCTTGCGGTGAAAGTCCGTGGTCAACCCCTGGTAACCGTCGTCGGAGTTGAGGCTGAAAAGGGCCACATCGGCAATCTCCATCTTGCTGATCAGATTTTGCATGAAGACCGAGTATTGGCCGAATCGGCAAGGGCCCGAACCGGTGGGCATGAAATATACCAGGATTTCGTCCGGCCGCTTGTGCTTCCTGATGTAATCCAGGAGGGTGCCTGTGGTCAGGATCAGGGGCAGACATTCCTTACAGGAGCAATGGGCCCGGCCCAACTTTATGATGTCGTCGCCCTCAGGAACGTAATTGAGGGCATTGAACCCGGCGCCCTTGAAGACACTGACGATCGCCTGGCTGGACAGTCTGCCCATGGAAGGAAAGAGCAGGGTCACCCGTTTATCGGTCATGGCAAGGCGATGCCCCCCGGAGTCAGTGACCATGAGGCGGCCGTCTTCAATACTTGTGCGGGCCGGCCGGAAAGCCGGTTTGACGGGTTTACGGCGTTTCCCGCGGTTTATCCGCCGCCAGGCCTGCACGATGTCCAAAAAGGCTTCGATTCGCGTTTCAAGGCCCGCATCGGCCGTATGACTATCCAGTTCCAGGGTAAGTGAAGGCTTGTCACCCATGATTTGGCGGAAATATCCCAGCAGAAAGGAGTCCGGGCCGCATGAAAAGTTGGTTATATAGACCGGAAAGAGGCTGGGGTTGTTTCTTATCATGTGGGCGCTGGCCAGGATCCTTTGGCCCATTCCCCAGTACATCCGCCGGCCGGTAGGCCGGCCCTCGGTATCGAGAAAGTCCATCGGCAGCACCATGATCCCCCGGGTGGCGAACTTGCGCGGTATTCCCATGTGGGCTTCTTCCACCAGGCTGTTGTATGGACGTCCCAGGATGACCACGGCGCATTGTTCCGGATTTTGGGCCAGTTCTGCCAGGATGGTCCTTCCCCGGCGGATCATTTCGGACTGACAGGCTTTCATCTTGGCGGCCGCCAGTTCGAAAGCCCGCAGGGCCCGGGATTTTGAAAATCCCATCCGGCGCGCCGCTTCCAACAGGGCGGAGCGGGCTCCGTTAATCCCCCCGGCCATGTCCAGGCAGGGGTCCAAAATGCGGGTCCCCTCGCTTTTCAGGCGTTCCAGCTCTTTGCGGAAGGCAGCCTGGAGGTAGAAGGTTTCTCCCTGAACCAGGGGGCATACATAGGAATAATGGGCTCCGTTCAAGGCCGGAACGGATTTGAAGTGGGGCAGGAAAATGAAATCTAGCTTACCCTGATTCTGAATCAGGTTGTAGAAAAAACCATGGGCAAGTTCGGCCGGGTAACAAAAAGGAGCCGAGCGCCGGTCCCTGCCCCGGGACGGGCAGTTTTCGGCCAGGACCGGGGTGACTCCCAGGGCGCTGAAAAAGTGGGAGTACAACGGATAATAGGTGTTGACCAGGAAGCTGCGATTGATACCGACGGTCAGGCCCTTGCCGGGCGGCTTGCCGCCTGAAACTCCGTACTTTTCGAAGACCAGTTTGCGCCTCTGGGATACCAGGTCGAGTTCTTGCGG
>JALVRI010000259.1 GCA_027031325.1 Desulfobacteraceae bacterium | reverse complement strand
AGGGAAACCTTTTGCTGGCTGCTGAAAGCGTGGACAACCAGATGGTCAGGCTGGCCCAGAATGAATACCATTTCGAGCGTTATATTCCCCTTGACCAGGTGGTTGAGCAGATTGAAGCGGTAACAGCCGAACAGATCGTGGACCTTGCCAGGTACTTGTTCCGTGCCCAACAGATCGCCCTGACCTTGCTGGGTCCGGCCGAAGACAAGCCGGCTTTCAGGGAAAACCTGGAGACGGTCTGAGCAACCGATTCCTAAGCAGTCTTAAATTCCCCATGCAAAACGAGATCAGGATCAAAATTCGAAGATTACGGCCGGAGATTGACAGCGACATTCCCCTGCCGCGCTACATGACCGACCAGGCGGCCGGGATGGACATCTATGCCGCTGTCACAAGCCCCCTGGTTCTGGCGCCGGGACAGATCGCCATGGTCCCTACCGGTTTTGCCATCGCCCTTCCGGAAGGATTCGAAGCCCAGATAAGACCCCGCAGCGGCCTTGCGGCCAGGTTCGGAGTAACCCTGGTAAACAGCCCCGGGACCATCGACGCCGACTACCGGGGTGAGATCAAAGTCGCCCTGATCAATCTCGGACCGGCTGCCCATACCATCAACAGGTCGGACCGGATAGCCCAGATGGTGATCCAGCCCGTCTGGAGGGGATGCTGGGAGCTTGCAGACAGCCTGGAGGAAACCGGCCGGGACGGGGGCGGTTTTGGACATACCGGACGCTGATCCACTCCCACAACCCAAGGAGGTGGCAGATTGAAAACGGTGTCGACAGGGCGGGCCACTTCGGCTGCCGGGGCAAAGTCAGCGGCGGAGGGGTTGGAAAGCACCTCCACCGAGGTTTGTCTCCTGGCAAGCGGCAGCAAGGGCAATGCGGTTTACATTGCCAGCGGAGGTTTTGCCATCCTGTTGGACGCCGGCCTTTCCGGAATCGCCCTCCAGCGCAGAATGGCGGCCAAGGGCCTTGATCCTTCCGATCTCAGGGCCATCGTCGTCAGCCATGAACATGCGGATCATATCAACGGGGTGGGAGTGCTTTCGCGCCGTTTTAATCTTCCGGTCTATATCAGCCGCCGGACTGCCGCCGCGGCCGCAGGGCAGTTGGGCAAGATGGCCGGCCTTAACCATTTCCGGTGTGGCCGGGACTTTGATATCGGCCCTTTCCGGCTGCATCCTTTTTCGACCAGCCACGATGCCTGTGATCCGGCCGGTTTCACCATCAGCAACGGCCGGCACAAGATCGGCCTGGCAACCGACCTGGGAATTGCAACCTCCATGATCAAGGTTCATCTGCGGGGCTGCCATCTTCTGATCATCGAGGCCAACCACGACCCGGATATGTTGATCCAGGGGCCGTATCCCTGGCCGTTGAAACAGAGAATCAAAGGCCGCCTGGGGCATCTTTCGAACCCGGAAGCCATGGAACTTATAGAATCTGTATTCCACCGCCGGTTGCAGCACGTTGTCCTGGCCCATCTCAGTCAAACCAACAATACGCCCCGGATGGTCAGGCAGGCTTTGTGTCAAAAACTGCATCACCTTACCTCCAGGGTCCGGTTCCATGTTGCCGGCCAGGATTGCGGCACAGACGTAATCCGCCTGGAAACCTGAAAACACAGGGGGCTTGAAAGTCCCCCGGGGAGGCGAAGCATGGCCCTTTCGGTAGTCGATCTTTACCGGGACATACTGCCCAAGACCAATTGCGGTGAGTGCG
>JALVRI010000258.1 GCA_027031325.1 Desulfobacteraceae bacterium | reverse complement strand
ACCGGACCTTGTCCCCATCTTCTAAGCGGCGGTCGACAGGATCCGGGCAGGGATGCCCGAGGATCTTTTCAAATTCCCGGCGCAGATCGGGTTCCTTGAAAAAATCGTCGTCGGCCCGGTGCATGGCGGTCGGCACCGACAAACTTTTCTTCAATTCCCGGTTGCCCTCCACGTGATCCCCATGGCCATGAGTGTTCAAAATCATGACCGGCTTCAGTTCGTTTGCCTCAATGGTCTGGAGCACAAACCGCGGGTCCCCGGCAGGGTCAATTATCACCACCTTGCCGCTGTTACGGCATGCCACCAGGTAGGTGTTGACATTGTCTGCTCCACCGGGCAGGCGGAAAATTCTTATATTTGCATTATCATCCATGGCGTTATTGCAAAAAAGCCTTTCAGTTACTCGTGTATTCAACCCCCCAACCGGCGATCTTGGCAAGTGACCGGGAGGCTGGTTCTATTTTCTATTTAAGCCTGTCTTCGAAGGCTTCAAGGGCCTTGGGGATAAGCTTGCGGATCATTACCTGACGGTCGAGTAAAACCATGCGCCGATAATGCCCGTATCCCGGGTGACTGCTGGCAAGAGCGGGTGGGTCGCCGAAAGAAAGCTGGCGCACCCTTTGAAAATCAAGCACCATCTCCAGCAAGGTGAGCCTGCGTCCGGAAAAACGCTCCAGCCAGCCAAGGCGGAACATTACTTCGAACCTGAAATTGTCGGCCAGAAAAAGATGAATGTCCAGCACCTTTGACTGATCCCGGCCGTCAAGTTCTTCAAAACTCAATTCCGGCCGGTAACCCAGCAAGCCCATGATCAACTCGTAAAATGCCACTGTACTGCTCAGTCCAGGGCTTGCCTGGATGCCCACAATCCGGTCCGGAATATCCATCAACCGGGTATCGGAACCAAAATTCCATCCAAAACGGTTCCTCCAGGCCTTCAGCCCTTGCTGAGCCCTTTGTTGACGACGATAAAGTTCGAGATCGACTATCCGGGCCATATTCAGCCTGTCTCAAGCTCAAAGCCGTACTTGTCCCTTTTCAGGGGCCGTCATCTACCCGGCAGTTTTTCGAGCAAGGCAACAAGTTCCATGAAGTTGCCCCCGTCTCCTTCGGCCTCCGAAAGCCTGTTGCCGGGCAGGCCGCCGATGAAATGCCCGATCTTTATATTGCGCGCCCTGCAGAACTCAATCAGCGAGGACTTGGCGAAAGCGGCCACCAGTAAGGCTCCATTTTCGGCTCCCCATTGAAAATGGGGTCCATCTCCTCCACTGTCTCCGATCACAACCACCTTGTCATAATCCAGGCCCAGGCTGCGAGCCACCCTGGCCGTAAATATCCCCTTGTCCGTGGTTTCGTTCAAGTTGAAAACCATGTCCGGCTCGGGGCCTGTTTGGCGATAGGCAATCATGCCATTGGCGGCCAGCGCCAGGGGAAGTGGGAACATCTTCCTGGCAAAAAGGCGCTGAAAATACCCTCTGAAGCCTGTTGTGTTGATCATGAAGGCCACCTGGTTCCGGCGGCACCACTTTAGCAGCTCGATCACGCCGGGGTATAGATCGAAGCGGGCATCCAGATATGCATCCATTTGGCCGGGGGTTAACTTTCCACCGCTGAATTCGGCGATAATCTCCAAGGCCGCGGAGAGACTGATCCTGTTGCCGGTATAATCCCGGAACACTTTCTCTATCTCAGCGGACCGCTCGGGGAAATGAAAAACAAGGG
>JALVRI010000257.1 GCA_027031325.1 Desulfobacteraceae bacterium | reverse complement strand
CAGGCCTTGGGCCTTGGCAGCCGCCGTAGCCGGGGGAGCCATCCAGGCCGCCAGGGCCAGGACCAGCAACACCATAAGGGCAACACGCTCTGTACGCGCCCGATCCAGGGTTTTGATCATGAAGACACCTCCTGATGCGCACCGCTCAAAACGGGCAAATAAGTCACCAGAACCCGGTAAACGAACATCAGACCGGATATCAAGCCTACGGTGACCAGGATTTCACTGACGGAAGGGAAATAGCTCCCGTCGGAAAGCCTGGAGGAAAAGCCGACTATGAACACGTTGATCCTGTTCAAAAGCACCCCGCCCACGATCATGGTGCAGGCGATGAAAAGGGCCCGCCGCGATCTCCTGACAGCCGGGCAAAGCAACATCAGCCAGGGAACGACCACTCCAAACAGTATTTCCACCAGAAAGGAGTTGGCCTGGGCGGTGCCATCGAAAAGGTAGACGTAAGTGCCACGGACCACCATGTCGCCTATCTTGAGCGCCAGGTAGAACCCAAGCAGGAATATGGTAATCCTGGTCAGGGGAGCCAGGATATGCATCTCGCCGTCACGTTTCAGAGAACTGGTTATGATGGTGGTTTCAAAAACCACCATCGGATAACCCACCGCGATTGCCGAAGTCAGAAAGAGCAACGGCAGGATGGGCGTGTACCAAAGGGGATGCACCTTGGTGGGTGCGATCAGCATCAACGATCCCAGGCTGGACTGGTGCATGCACGAAAGCACCACCCCGGCAATGATCAGGGCCCACATCACCTTGGGTAAGACCGCGTCTGCCAGCCGGAGCAGGGCTTCTGCCGGAGCGTTGAAAATCGACAGCCCCGCCGGCAGGTTTACCCGGCCCTTGTAACGTTCCACCACGATGGGGATAAACTCGAGGTAGAGCACATTGAGGTAGAACATGACGCACATGGCCACCTCGAACAGAACCGAGTTGGGGTTGTGGAAAATCATGGGCTTCCAGATGGCCCAGGAACGGCCGATATCGATGATCAGCCCCAGGACGACGAAGGTATAACCCAGCATGGCGGTCAGCAGGGCCGGTCGGACGATCGGCTCATAGTAATGACGGCCGGCGATATGGGCCAGGAAACCGGTGGTGAACCCGCCGGCGGCCAGGGCCACTCCGGATGCCACGTCGATTCCGACCCAGATTCCCCATGGCCGGGCATTGCTAAGATTCGATACGTATCCGATTCCCCCGATGAAACGGGCCACGATGGCGACGGCGCCGGCGGCCATCAAAAAAGCCAGTACCACCACACCCGGGGTCCAAAAGCGTTGATTTACCGGACTGGGCTGGGCATCCATCAGGACTCACCTCCTTGTTCCAGATGCTTGCGATTCTTTTTGGTGGTCCACATCAACCCTCCCAGCAAGGCAAAGAGCAGGGCCGGGGACCAGAGATAGGCAAACAGGGAATGCTGGATGGTCTCGGTCAGCCTGGGGACCGGCTCGTCCGGCAAAGCCCTGAATCCCAGTGATTCGAATGGCTCCCCGGAAATGTACATCCAGGATGTTCCGCCAAGCTCTTTTTCCCCGTAGATGTGGTCCAGGTAGCGGGCCGGATCTTGCCTGATCCGCTTGCGGGCCACTTTCAAGAGGGTGCTGCGCTTGCCGAAAGTTATGGCCTCCACCGGACAGATCTCGGCGCATCCCGGCAAGCCGCCCTGACTGGAAATCCGCTCGTAGCAGAAGGTACACTTCATCACCCTGGGGGTGATGGG
>JALVRI010000256.1 GCA_027031325.1 Desulfobacteraceae bacterium | reverse complement strand
GTTCCAGGCGGGCAGGTCGCCCCTGGCCTCATGATAGCGATACAAGGCCTGGGCGATGGCTGCCGTGCTGAAAGCATGGTCGTAAAGGGAAACATCGGCGACTGTTTTGTAGGCCGAGGAAGGTACGCACCAGGTATATTTTTCAAGCAAGCCGGCCAGGGAATCAAAATAGTTATTGATGCCGTAATCACGGGCAACTTTCCCCAGATCGTTCAGAAACCTGTCGTACAAGTGCTTGTAGTCGTCTTCCGGCCCCCGGGGTTCGCCCTTGAGGGGCATGACCGAGTCTGTTTCATGGTCCGGTTTAAGGGGCACCAGGTCGTAGTAATATCCACCGGGTTGGACGAAATTGTGTTCGGCGAGCTCAACTTCGTCGAAGATTGATACCAGGCGGCTGTTGCGGAATCCGACCTGATTTTCCTGGTACATGATGTCAATCCTGTCCGACCCGGCGCTCAGCCTGTCGGCGATACAAACGCACATTTCCGCCAGGTCGGCTTCATCCGGCTTGTGGTGAGCGGCGGCGATTCTTGCCAGGCGGGCGCGTTTTTCTTCCAGCTCTGCGGGCAGGGGCAGCCTGTTTTCGATAAAGTAATCAGTATAGACTGCATGCCAGTGTGTCGGCCGGTTGTTAAAGCTCGGAAGGTATTCACCCTCGAGTTGCCCGGATCTTTCGTCACCGGCCCGCTGGGAAAACTTGCCGATATCATGCAGCAAGGCGCCCAGCACAGTTTGAATCAATTCAGGCTTCATGAATAATACCTCCTTTCCTTTTCACCCTACCAGGTCGCTTTCGAAACGCCCGAGGCCAAACGAAGTGTTTTTGCCAAGATGGGTTTTTTCACAAAACTTGATATACGGTAGGAATTCACCAATATCTCCCTCGTAAATCACCTCTCCCATGAGCCCGCCAAGCTGAACGTGCCGTTGCTGACGGTTTGAAAAGCGCTTCCAGTCGAACCATTCCAGGTTTGACCGGACTGTTTTCACCGAGGCCGATTTCTTTATCAGGGCAGGATAGTCCAGCTTCGGTTCCCCTTTGCCGAAGGCGTCCAGTAAGGCAGACATGCGCCTCAGGCAAAGCCTTACGAGCTCGCGGAAATCAAGCTCACGGCTCAGGCGCCCGTTTGATTTGAAGCGCAATGGGGTAAGCAGATGCAGGCGCAGGCGGCATCTTCTGTTTTCCGTCGCTTCGGGCGCAAGCAATTCATGCCCGGCGGGAATTGCTATGGATTCGTTTCCGGCTTCATAAATTGTACGATCTTCAAAGGTTACCCTTTCAAGCACAAACGCCCCCCGCTTCCCGTTTATGCGCTTGCCCATGCCTATCCTGCCCATTTCCCGGAAAGCGTAAATGAAATAGGGAAGCTTTTGATTGATAGAGCCAAAAAGAATCAGGCTGCATTCGAACAGGTCGCCGGCATCATATTCCGTTTCCCCCTTGTCTTCTGTTTGAAACACAAAAGGATGCGGTCTTGATGAGCGAACTTTGGTCTCCGAGGGCGGAGGTGACTTTATAAACATCGCAGCATAGAGACAATTGCCTGACAATGGACAGCAGTCACAGCTTTTGCTGCGCAAGACACAGGCCACTTTCTTAAGGGCATGCCCGAAAACCCCTCTCACGGTAGAGCCCTTGTAAGGCGGCAAAATCGCCGGCTCCTCAAAACGGCAGATAAATTTGTACTTGGCATACTGCATGATAAAACCAGTCCTTTTGCTTGATCTGTTAAGATTGACGGCATCGGCCGCTGTTTTTTTCAAATTTTTTTTCAAGTTCAGTGGTAAGTAAAAGGAAACCAGCTCTGCGGTTTGCGCCAAACAAGTTCCAGGGCGCCCGGCCTGTTTGCAAGCAGCCGTTCAAAGTGGGCGCGGTTGAGCAGGGCAGCCACTTCAAGGGCCCGATCCAGGCTCCCAGGCGCGCAGGAGCCGGGTTGCAGCGCGTTGATCCCCGCAAGGGGCAGCAAGGCCATGGCCTGAACCGTGGGGCCGGCATGGCGCTGCCGGCACAGTTCCAAGCTGCGCTGGAAAAAATAACCTGCCAGGCGGGTCGCGCCTCTTTCCAGGGCGATACGGCCCAGGTTGAAATGCCAAAGCTGCCAGGGGTGATGACTTGCGGTCAGAAACTTTCGATTTTCCCAGGCCCAATAAAGGTATGCCCCCCGGCTGCGGCAACGCTTCACGTCGGCCATGTATCTTGCCAGGGCGGCCTGCTGCCAGCAGTCAAGCTTTACCCATTGACCGGGACAAGAAGGCAAACGACCTGTGCCCAAATGCATGAGCAGGGCGCGGCGGGCGCGGTCTTTTTGCCCGGCCTCAAGCAAGGCGTAAAAACGGTAATTGAACAGACGCCTGATGTCGGCCTCCATGGCCGCAACCCTGCCGCCTCCGAAGGCCATCAGGGAGCGGCGGCACATCTCGAGGGTGGAATCCAACCAGGCAGGTCCGCAAAATCCGAAATTCTGGGCCAGGCTGCCGTAAAGGCCTCCCAGGCTCGTCTTGACCCTCTTGCCGGCCTTGCGCTCGGCGGCAAACTGCTTTTGAAGCCGGTCGATCCATTTTTCAAGCTCCCTGTCGATTCTGGGCTTGAACTCAAAGCGATTGTGACGGCTGACCAGCCTGAGGTTGTAATAAAGAGCAGCCAGACCGGGATCGATGCGACAGGCCGCCTTGAGATAAGGCCCTGTAACCTGCTCCCAGCGCCGGGACTGTTCGATCAGGCCCAGGTTGTTGGCCAGGGCCAGGTTTGCCAGGCACCAGCCAACCACCTTCTCGGCGTGCAGGGACGCCTGGCGATCCAGGACATCAAGGGGCACAAGTTGTGATATGGCCTCGGCCCGATCGAGTCTCCGCGCCGACAGGCTATTTTCCAGGGCCCGGGTAAGGCCTTGCAAAAGTTGTCCGTCTTTTTCCAGCAGCCTTGTCGCAGCTTGAAAGCGCCCGCTTTCTTTAAGGCGGATTATCCATTCGGGGGGCACATTTTCCAGCACGGATGGAAGGAGCCCCGGCGTATCGACAGCCATCATCAAGCTTTCCAGCAAATCGGTCTTTCCCGGCCTGAACATGGAGGCCATCAACCAGGCCGTTTCCAGGTCGCCTGCTTCCAGGATCTCCAGGCCGGCGGTGGGAATTGATGCTTGTCGCCTTGAAACCACAAGGGCCTCAAGCCCTTTTGCGGCTGCGCATTTGGCCTTTTGCTCCAGGTTCTCGACAGGCTCGATGGAACCGGAAGGGCCGATTACGCCGCTGGCCCCGATCTTTGGCCAAAAAGACCGGCCGCTTGCGGCGCTCCTGAATCCAAGATAAAGCGCCAGTCCCATGGAAGCTCCACCAACAGGCCGATTCGTAAGGGGCCAGCATGCAAAGCGGATTGCCGTCCCAAGGTCACGGCGGGCCGCATCGGCGGCTGCCAGGATGGCCCGCAGCCCCTGATCGTCCAGCAGAAAACGGGCCGTGGAAGCAATTGCGCATTTTTCCCCCGGCTTGCTGGCGGCTCCGGCCATGAAGTAAATCAGACGGTCGGCCGGGCCGCTTACCAGCACCGGCACTGCCGTCCAGCAATATTCAAGCAGGGATCGAATGCTGTTTGCCCCTGTCAATTCGATCAGTTCCGGCCGGCGGTCGATCCATCCATCGAGCCAGTCGGGCGCGCCGGAACCCGCCAACAAGCGCTGGCTGATAATAGCCAGGGCCAGCAGGCTGGGATCGATCCAGGTCGCAAGACCGCCGAAAAGCTCGTCAAACCTGCCGGAATCAAGCTCGCCCCAGAGGCTGATCCTGGGATCCAGCACTATTTCCAGGGTGAACTCGGCGTCCAGGCCAAGCTGCCAGGCGACATGCTCCAGGTCACAAACCGTCATCAGCAGCAGGCTCCTGAAAAGTCAACCACGGCCAGGGCCAGATTTCGGGCGGCCCGGTGGCAATCTTCAGGGGCCATTTCCAGCAGGAAAGAGCCGCTTGCAGGCTCCCAACTGACCATGACATGCTCGAGGGATTGACCAGCCCCCCCCCTGAAAGCCAACATCACCGCCCCGGGGCCGAGGGCCGGGAGGCCCTGAATACGGCCGGACAACTTGCAAGCGGCGCCTGTTACGCCGGACTTTATGATCTCGGCCTTGAGGGTCTCAAAGCGCTTGATCCCGGTTTGCGAAAGTTTCCAGTACCTGACCGTGATCACATCACCCCTGCTGCCGGCAGCGGCCAGGGGCAACTGTTCGGGCGGGGGGACGGCCCAGGTCAAAAGACCTGTCAATTCGTCTTGTTCCGGAGGAAAGTGAGGCCGATTTTCCAGCTTGGCCGCAGCGGCCTTCAAAGCATGAACCGTTGCGAGCCCGGCCCGGGCGGCCATGGTTTCCACGCGGGCCCTGACAGAGGCAGAGGCGAACACGCGGGCTACTTTCCGTTCCAAGCGGCGGAATTGGAGGCGGGGGTCTCCAGGGACAAGCGGCCAGGCAAGGGGCAACCAGTCGATCCGGGCTTCAGGATCGCGTCCCCGGGCGATGACCGCCTCCAGGGCCCGTTGCGACACCCGTCCGAGGCACTCCTGCAAGTCGGATTCCACCAGGTTGTAACAGTTCCATGGCTGGATGAACAGCTCTCCGGCATCACAATCCCGGTGATCGAGCACCACGTCATCCCCGGCGGCCAAAAGGGGATCAAAATATACCTGGGCGACCTTCAAAGTGCCGTGGGCCTCCCCGGACAGCACCAGGACCACGGGGGGATTGAAATAATCAACTCCTTCCCAGCTTGCCAGCCGGTCATGAAGCCAGAAAAGAGTGCCCGGCTGCGGCTCGATTTCCACAGGGCGGCCGGCAATGATCCGCCGCGCCTGCTCCACGATTTTGAGCCAAGGTTCCAGGTCTTTGGGATCGTGGTCCGAACACCGGCTGCAAGCGGCGCGATGTTCCCTGATTTTGGATACGGGATCTTTGAGGGTAGGCGGAGGACAGGTACGCATCTTGATGGCAAATTCAAGGGCCGATTTGCGTGATCGTGTCATTTTATATCCTCAAATGCTTATTGTCAGGATTTATCTATTAATCACTGCTTTTGAAGAGATTTTTTCAATTCCGAGCGCAGAATTTCCAAAAAATATTCTCCCGCCTGTTTGAAGTATGCCTCGTCGGCGGGGTTGAGCACCGCTGCCTTCTTGATAACTTTTTTTATCTTGGCAGATATCTTTCCCATGGCCTGCCGGGGCCCCGACGGCCCCCTGTAGCCGGTGAGGTCCGCGATTTCCTGCCAGGTCCGGGATTCCAACTGATAAAAGAAAATCTCTTTTTCTCGGTCATCCAAAATCGCAAGTACCCGGCGCGCAAACCCCTCAATTTCATCCCTGGTGAAATCTCCTCCCAGCCATTGCTCCCCCATTGGCTCCTGCAGCTGGATGGTGCGCACTTCAATCGCCATGCCGATCCAGTCCATGAACGTGTCAAGGGGCACCATGACCGGCTTTTCAAAGATTTCCCTTATCTTGTCCAGGAAATATTCTGCCAGGCGCAGGACAACATCTTTCCTGGCCAATGATTCTGCAATCATAGGAATATCGTCCGGGAAGGGTATGGCGGCA
>JALVRI010000255.1 GCA_027031325.1 Desulfobacteraceae bacterium | reverse complement strand
TAGACCTTATCCTCGGCCTGCCCGGCGACGACCCGGAGGGTTTCCGGCAATCTGTGGAATTCGTGGCTGCAAACGATCTGGCGGAAGATGTCCAGGTCTTCCCCCTTTCCGTCCTGCCGGGAACGGTTTTCCGCAGGCAAAGCGAACGGCTAGGGCTGATCTATGATCCTAATCCACCCTATTCCATCCAGCAAACCCCGGATTTCTCGGAAGACGATCTGCTGCTGGCCCTCGATCAGGCCGAATCACGGCTGGATGTAGCCTTTTACCCCCTGCCCGAGCTGGACCTTTCATGGTACGATCGGCCCCTAAGCGATCCTTCCCAGGCCCGCGACCGGGTAATAATCCTGGGCGGTCACAGGTACATCTCCAAGTTGGCCCTGGCCCGCCACACCAGCCTGGCGGAACTGGAGGCGGCAGCCGGGCGCTTGACCCATCCTTACCAGCTCCTGGTTCCAGCCGGCTTCGACTACCAACACCTCAAACAGGCCCTGGCCGTGTTGACAGAGCATAATCCCTTTACCCCTTTTGAAATCGTTTTCTTCGAACCCGAGCGCCTTCCACCGGCAAACAGCCTCCTGGAAGCATCCAGGTTGTTCCGCCCCCATTTTCTAGATAACGACCTGCGCTTCCTCTACGACAAGCCGGGCAACCGGGCCATGCTCTTTTCCCTGGTGACAACCTGCCGGGAACATGTCTTCTATGGACCCATGCAACGCCAGATCTTCTGGTGGCGCAAAGAAAACCTGCCCGCAGATAAAGACTTCAAAGACCTGGAGCACCTGGACGGAATCCTGATCGACAACCACCCCGCAAGGGATGCAGCCAGGGCCTGGCAGGACAGGTGGGCTCCCTGCGCATCAGATCTGACCCAGATCAGTTTTGCCGATTTTTCCCTTCAACTCCGGTGGCTGGAACTGACAAGTGCCGATGATTACTGGCTGGGAATTTTTGAAGGGTCATACCGGCCGGCTTGACAGAAATCGTTCGGACGATAAACGGCCGGCAAAACGGCAAGCGAGCCGTGGGGGCGGATAATGCCTGCCACGGCTCGCTTAAGGCTGTAATTTCAAGACCTCAGGTTGCCTTGGGGCCTTCTTAGATTTCGCAGCCTGTTAAAGGGGCCAAGGCTCCGGTACCGCCCCCGAAAAAGCCTTGGGCAGTTTGATGTCGCCGGCATCAACGGCTACTTTGACCAGGCGCTGAGCTTCTTCCAGGCCCATATCGTTCATCATGGCAAACGGTCCTTTGGGCCATGCCAGGGCGGTACAGATTCCCAGTTCCAGGTCTTTTAGTGAGACCACCTCTTTTTCGATCAGGTGGGTTGAAACGGCGAAAATGGTTCCCAACAACCTCTCTTTCACCTTGGCGCGGGCTGCAGCATCTTCGTTAACCGGGCCGTCCTCCAGGTTCCAAGGCTGGCCGCTTTCGAACTGGGCCTTCAAAGCCTCGGGCATGGCTGGATAACCCATGTCCGATTCGCGCAGGTATTCCACCATGGATACCCCGGCGTGGTAACAGGTTCCCAGGCCTGATCCGTTCTGGACCCACATTATGCCGAACCTGACCCCAAGGGCTTCCTGGGAGATGCTTTCGAGAGTGGCCACGTTGTACTGGTCGCCGTAAAAGGAATCCAGGACCATGTAACTGGCGATGAAGACCGGGTTGATGGCAAAGCCCGGAAAATCCTTTACCGTAATGGCAACCTTGCCGTTTTTCGCGGCAAAGTCCATCAGGGCCTGGTAGGTATCGTCAGAAGTGGCTTTTTGGCGAATCACCTCCACCAGGCGGTTGACATTGGCCGGGAAAAAGTAATGCAGCCCGGCGGTACGGGCGGGGTTTTCCACCTTGGCCATGAGTTTTTCGATCAGGAAGGTTGAGGTGTTGCTCACCAGGATCGTATCCTGGGGACAAGCCCTGGAAAGGTCTTCGAAAATCTGGATCTTGAGATCCATCTTCTCCACCGCGGCTTCGATCACCAGGTCGCAGCCGGCCAGGTCTTCGTACTTGGTTGTACCATTGATGCGCGCGGTCACCTGGTCCATCTGTTCCTGGGAAAGCTTGCCTTTTTCCACTCTTTTTTTCAGGGCCTTCACTACCCAGCGGTCGTACATGGATTTTACCAGTTCGTCGTTCAGCTCCTTGTAGACAACCTTGTAGCCGGCACCTGCCGCATTGAGCCCGATGGCCGCACCCATGACCCCGAAACCGACTATTCCAACCGTCTTGATCTCCTTCATACGCCCTCCTTAGATTATACCAGGGGTTCTTATTTGGTACTCGTTCTTAGACTTGCCAAGCGCTTCCGGGTGATCTAATAAATGCCTCACTTTGAAAAGTTTAACATACGCTGAAATGCGAGTCCGTTCAAGCTATATTTTAGCTACTTTTTGACCACATTATTCTTGAAAGGCGCCGGGTATGACTCTCAGCATCCGCCAGATGAGAAAACAGATGAAGCTGGCCCGCACGTACGCTCTCAAGCGATTCGAACGCCATCGGCGGGCAAACCTGCTGGCCGGACCCGGCCGTTTCGAATTCATAGTGGTCCTCGATCACCTCAAACCGGCTTTCAACATCGGCAAGATATTCCGGAGCGCCGACGCCATGGGGGCAAGCGAAATCCACCTTGTGGGCATCGATTTTTTCGACCCGGCGCCTGCCATGGGATCTTTCAAATGGGTTCCGGCCCGCTTCCACGAGCATTTTGCCCAAAGCCATGCCGACCTGCGCCGGCGGCAATACAAGGTGTATGCCTTGGATCCTGCGGCCCCCAGGAGCCTTGCCGAGGTATCCTTCCCGGACAAAAGCGCCTTTGTCTTCGGCCATGAAGAATTCGGCCTGAGTTTCGACCAGGCTGATTTCCCCGACATCGAAATACTTTCCATACCCCAGTTCGGCAAGGTACAAAGCCTGAATGTGAGCGTGGCCGCTTCCATCGTGATGTATGAATATGTTCGTCAGCGACTGGGCAAATCATGAAAATGATCATCAAAGATCAAGTCCCCCCGGGTGCCAACCCCACAGCCTCTAGCTTCCTGGCCGATGCTTCGGGGCTTTCCCGTACCAAGGTCAAGCGGGCCATGATCAAGGGCGCCGCCTGGCTCCGCAAAGCCGGTCGCCGGCCGATGCGCAGGATCAGGCGGGCCACCCTGACCGTCGGCCCGGGTGATCTGCTGGCCCTCTATTACGACGACCAAATCCTTGCAAGATCCGTTGCCGGAGCGATCTGCATTTTCGACAACGGCAGCTACAGTATCTGGGACAAACCGCCGGGGATGTTGACCCAGGGAACCCTGTTCGGAGACCACTGCTCCCTGGTCCGCTTTCTTGAAACCCGCGCCTTGCCAGGCCGCAAGGTATTTCTGGTCCACCGTCTGGACCGCGAAGCCTCGGGGCTGATCCTGGTGGCCCACGACAAGAAGGCCGCCGCAGCCTTTTGCTCGGCTTTTGCCGATGGTGCCATCGAAAAGACCTACCATGTCACCGTGGCCGGTAATGTGGAAGCCGACCTGGGACCTGATGGAACCATAGAGTATCCCCTGGACGGCAAGCCGTCCAGGACAAGATTCAAGGTCCTGGAATACGATGACAGGCAAGATCGGTCCAGGCTCCTGATCCACCTGCTCACCGGCAGGCGTCACCAGATACGCCGTCACTTCCTACAAGCCGGCCACCCGGTGATAGGTGACCCCCGTTACGGACGGGGTAATAAAGCCGTATCCATGCGCTTGCGGGCCACCGGCCTCAAGTTCGCCTGCCCCTTGGAGGGTAGCCGGCTTTCATTCCAACATCCCCAGCTACCGGTTTATCCGTCATGGGATCGCCAACCGATTGCCAGGTAGCCATAATAGGGGCCGGGCCGGCCGGGAGTGCGGCCGCAATCCTGCTGGCGTCCCGGGGCCGGGAAGTGATCCTGATCGATGCCGGCATTTTTCCGCGATCCAAGCTCTGCGCCGGGCTGCTGACGGCCAAGACAATCGATTGTCTTCGGAACGAACTGGGCCTGAACGTCAAAAGTATGCAGGCCGGTGGCATCATTTACCACCGGCTCCACGCATTCAGGATATACCATCGCCGGCGTCTGCTTGCCCGCGACAGGCTCGAAACACCTTTCCACCTGGCCGACAGGCGCAGTTACGACGCTTACCTGCTCCGGGCCGCAGGCCGGGCCGGGGCCGGAATAATCACCGGCCAGAAGGTCACCCGGATCGATCCCGGCCGGGGGATCATCCGGACCGCGGGCGGAAAGACCATCCGGTCCCAAGTCATCATTGCCGCCGATGGTATCTGGAGCAAGGCCCGCAAGATCGTCCTGCAGGCCGGGAGGAAAAATCAGCTGGCATGGCGCCGCAACCTCGCCCTGGCACTGGAGTCACGGGCTCCCGGGTTCGGAGCAACCCCGGTTCCTTTCTACGCCGGCCTCCACCTGGGGTACCTGGAATGGGGATACGGCTGGTCTTTTCCCTCACCCCGCCAGCGTCTGGTGGGAATCTGCGGCCTGGCAAGCAGGCACCACGGCCGGTTGGGTGTAAAGTTCAGGCAAATGCTGGCCGACTTGGGAATCGACCACCGGCTTGCAGGCCTTCCGGCTGCCTGGCCCCTGCCATACGGCAATTACCTATCACGGCCCTGGCACTTACGCCTGCTGCTAGCCGGTGACGCCTGCGGGCTGGCCGACCCCCTGCTGGGAGAAGGGATCTACTACGCCCACAAAAGCGGCCTCCTGGCGGCCCGGGCCGTCCTGGCCGCCGGCAGTTTTCCACTTGATTGCGGCCCGATTTACCAGCGGTTTTATTCCAGCCAGCTCATTTCCAACCTGCGCTGGATCAAGCTGGCCCGCAACTTTTTGTTCGGCCTCGGTGCCATGGGGCCCCTGGCCCTGGAGCGCTTCATGGCCCGCCACGGGCTACTTGTCCAAAGAGCGGTCCATGGTCAAATCCCCTTCAGATCCTTGTTTGGCGCCTGGCTTGCCGGCTGCTGGAAAATCCGGGATAAATGAGATTACCCAAGGTCCCGGTTACAAAACCACTCCCATCTGGACCAATTCGGCCTCTATGGCTTCGGCCCAGCCCCGGTTGGCCCTGGGGTTTGCCGGGCTGGGATGGATAATCCGGCCGATGGTGACCGCCCGGGAGCCGAGGGTGGCCTGGATGCGTCGGTAGGCGAAGTTGCCGATCCCGATAACAAATTTCGGTTCCAGGTGTTCGACCCACTTGGCAAGACTCAGATCACATACCTCCAGCAATGGCCCGCGTTCTGCGGCAGGCAGTTTGTCCAGGGGCAGGTTGCGCCCCCCCGCATCGAGGAACATCAGGGGACAATAGTTGATGACGAAAAAACGGCTGAAAAAATCCTCCGGCGTTCCAAACCTGTTGCGGGCCCATGACCAGAGTCGTTTCCCACTCACTTCACGCCGGGGACAATCCAGGCCCATGACAGGTTTTTTAGGATGGGTCCGGGGCGGCTTTCCAAGGCCGGGATTGATTACCATCCAGTTTGCCACCGCGCCCACCTCACCAAATGGAACCCCGGTTTGGGCCATGCCCCAGGGGCCGGGATTCATGCCCACCAGGAC
>JALVRI010000254.1 GCA_027031325.1 Desulfobacteraceae bacterium | reverse complement strand
TCCCGCTGCTTTGGAGGGCGATGATTTCATTGTGCTTGGACATCAAGCCGAAGGTAACCAGGATGGCCAACAATACAGCCACCGGCAGTACCTGGGAAACAATCAACGGCACCTTGAAAACAAAATAGAGCAATGCAGTTTTTAGGGCTACACCGGCTTCCATAAAATCGTCGATTTTCTCGATGAAATCGACCACCAGGTAGATCCCGATCACGGCGGCCATGACCAGGGCAAGGCTGGCTAAGATCTGGCCGGCAATATACCTGCTTATGATCTTCATGGTTTCAAGCAATTCCCCCTGCCTCCGGAGGAATCCGGTCTTTTGAAAAACTTGAATAACCCCGTCACCTTAAGCCGTCCCCCGAAACCGGGCAGGGGTTTTTCTTTCGCCTTCCTGTACAGCAAGACGCCCCCGATGCCCGCGCTGACCGCATTGGGAAGCCACATGCCGATCAGGGGGGGATAGAGCCCGGCTTCCCCGAACACCCAACCGGCCGACAACATCAGGTAATAGAGAAGGAAAAATCCAAGCCCCAGCCCAATGGCGTGGGAAGGTTTACTCTTTTTGGTCTGAATCCCAAGGGCGGTCGACACCAAAGCCAAGGCCAGGCAGGCAGACGGCAGGGCGAACTTTTTATGCCACTCCATCAGGGTCAAATAATACTGGGCGTCTTTCTTGGTGGCATTTTGAAGGTAGGACCGCAGCTCGGACAGACTCATCTCTTCCTCGTCTTTAGGACATTGGGCGGGATCCCGGAGATGATCCTTCAAGTCAAGCCGCACGTCATATGTTTGGAAGCTGACGGCTGTGGCCATCTGTTGTTCCATGTCCACCTGGTGGATCTGGCCGTCGAACAGACGAATGACGATCGCATGGCCGCCGGTATCGTCAATCAGGATTCCCCGCGGGGCGACCACCGTCGTCACTGCATCGTCCCTGCGGCGATCCTCGATGAAAATATCCTTCAGAACACCGCTGCCGGGTGTCACCTGGTTGATGTAGAGGACGACCTTTTCGAAACTGTCGATGAAAACGCGGGGTTTGATGGCGGCATCGAGGTTGGTGGAAGCCACCTGGTAAATCAGCCTGCGGGCGGCCATCCGCCCCTGGGGCAACCCCCAGATTGCTATTACGGCCGTTGCCAGACATGCAATCAGGGCAAAAGTGAAAACCGGCGGCAGCAACCTGGTGACACTCATGCCCGCGGCCTTCATGGCCAGGATTTCATTGTCGGAGCTCATGCGCATCAGGGTCAAGAGGATGGCCATCATGACCGACATGGGAATGATGAACTGGAGAAAAAAGGGCATCGAATAAAGGATCAATCGGCCAACCAGGAAAACTCCCAGCTGGTGGTTGACTATCAGATTGGTAAGCTGCAGCAATTGGGTCATCAGGAAGATGAAAGTGAAGAAAAACAGATTGACGCCAAAAGGAGCCCAAAGCTGCTTAAAAACATATCTTGAAAGGATTCTGGCAGCCAAGTCTAATTTCTCCGCCGAAGATAGGTGCTCATTTACGCCCGTAAATGGTGCCAAACAGATACGGGCGGTTGTTTCCTACCTGATTTCAACCATCTGCGCCGTTTATCCGACCATCATATACCATTCAACTTGGCCTTGACAGCCCAAAGGGAATTGGTTAGCATTTTTTGCTTGTATGTGAAAGGCATAAACAAAGCCTTGGCGAACGGGTGCTGATGGAGCGACGGCAACCCAAGCTGTCGGAAAACACCCGTTTTATATTATGATTTTCAGCAAACTAGATCAATACGGGTAAGTAATGGAAAAATCGCCGGACATTACATCCAAAAGAAGGGCCAAGGTCGATCAGCTTCGAAAAGCGGGCATCAACCCCTACCCCAATGATTTCAAACCGGACCACAGCCTAGCCCAAATCCAGTCTGTCACCGGCATCCTGGAAGCCGACCAGAAGGATTCCGATGATACCGTCTACAAAACCGCCGGCAGGATGATGGCCATCAACAGTTTCGGCAAATCGGCCTTTATCAGGTTCCGGGACCGCAGCGGCCAGATGCAGGCCTACATCCGGAAAGACAAGGTCGGCCCTGAAACTTACGCCCTTTTCAAGCAACTTGATATCGGAGACTTCGTCGGCCTGGAAGGCACCTTGTTCAAAACCCGGACCGGTGAATGGACCCTTTTGGCAGGCAGTTTGAAGCTGCTCAGCAAGGCCGTCCGGCCCCTGCCTGAAAAATTTCATGGTCTCAAGGATCCTGAAAAACGGTACCGCCGGAGGTACCTTGACCTGATCATGAATTCCGGGGTACGCGACATTTTCCTTACCCGCAGCCGGATTGTCCAGGCTATCCGTAATTTTTTCCTTGAACGGGATTTCTTGGAAGTCGAAACACCGATGATGCAACCGATACCAGGCGGTGCCGAGGCCACGCCCTTCAAGACCCATCACAACGCGTTGGACATGGATCTTTATCTGCGGATCGCACCCGAGCTGTACCTCAAACGGCTTGTGGTGGGAGGTTTTGAACGCGTATTCGAGATCAACCGCAATTTCCGCAACGAGGGAGTCTCGACCCAGCACAATCCTGAATTCACCATGCTCGAATTTTACCAGGCTTATGCAACTTACAGCGACCTGATGGCCATGACCGAACAGCTCGTGGCCCAGATCGCCTTGGAGGTGCTCCAAACTACGAGCATCGAATACCAGGGCCAGACGATCGATTTATCCGGCCCCTGGAAACGCCTGCCCCTGGTGGAGGCCCTGGAACAAATGGCCGGGCTCGACCCGCGCCTTCTCGACGACAAACAGGCCTTGATCAATTTTGCGGCCGACAAGAACGTCAAATTAACCAAGACCAAGCGCATCGGGAAAATCATCACCAAACTGTTCGATGCCCTTGTCGAGCCCCAGCTGATCCAGCCGACTTTCATCACGGGCTACCCGGTCGAAGTATCTCCCCTTTCGCGCCGGAGTGACAGGCAGCCGGAATTGACCGAACGCTTCGAACTGTTTATCGCCGGCCGGGAGATAGCCAACGGTTTCTCCGAATTGAACGACCCGGAGGATCAGCGCCAAAGATTCCTCCAGCAGGTGGAGGACCGCCGGGCCGGGGACCAAGAGGCCCATTTCATGGATGAAGATTATATCGAGGCTTTGGAATACGGAATGCCTCCAACTGCAGGAGAGGGAATCGGTATCGACCGGCTGGTAATGCTGCTGACCGATGCGGCTTCCATCCGTGAAGTCATTCTGTTCCCGCATATGAAACCCAGGGGTCAATGAAGCCTGTCCGTTCCATTCCTCCTGCAAGAGCATTTCATCGGCGGGTCCATGCGCTTTGAATTATTCATAAGCGGTCGCTATTTAAAATCGAAGCCCAAACAAGCTTTCATCGCCTTGATTACAATCCTGGCCACCGTCGGCGTCGCCATTGGGGTCATGGCGCTGATAGTCGTGATTGCCGTCATGGAGGGTTTTGAAGCCGACCTGAAAGCCCGGATCCTATCCATCGAGCCCCACGTGGTAGTCTCGGCAAAGGCCGGTGATTTGACCGATCAGGACCAGCTCGTCAGAAAGATCGACCGGACCGAGGGTGTCCTTGCCTCCTGGCCGGTCTACAAAACAGAAGTCATGATCCAAAGCGATTCCCGAACCGCCGGGACCACTTTGAAAGGCATAGTTGCCAAGACGGCAGGCAAGGTACTCAGGATAGCAGGCTTGAAGACCTTGCTTGTCCCCCAAGACCAGCTGAAATCCTCCCTGCCCCCCTTGGTTTTGGGCCGCGCCCTTGCCAATCGCCTCGGAGTGAGGCCCGGTGACACGGTTCAAATCATTGCCCCCAAGGGGATCATTACCCCGGCCGGCTTCCTGCCGGTCATCAAACGGTTTATGATCACGGCCGTATTTGAAACCGGAGTTTGGTTGTACGATGGAAGCCTGGCCTTCGGACGCCTGGAAGACGTGCAACATCTGATGCGCAGCCTGCACCGGGCCACGGCCATCGAAGTCATGACCAGGGACGTTTTCGATGCTCAAAAGACAGGCCTCCGCATAGGCCGGCGCCTGGGACCGGGTTTCAAGCAGTTGAGTTGGATGGAACGCAACCGGAACCTGTTTTCAGCCATGCAGCTGGAAAAAACCACCATGTTCGTGGTTCTGGCGCTTACAATTCTGGTGGCGACCGTCAATATATTCAGCGGCCTGATGATCCTGGTCAATGAAAAGGCCAAAGATATCGCCGTTCTCAAGGCCATGGGGGCCACTTCCGGCCACATCCGCAACATTTTCCTGATGATGGGCCTGGCGGTGGGAGTCGCCGGAACCCTTGCCGGCATGGCGGGAGGCCTGGGACTGTGTTACCTGCAACAAAAGTATCAGCTGATCAGGCTTCCCAGTGATGTTTTTTATATTTCGGCCTTTCCGGTCAACGTGCGTGGCGCCGACGTGGTTGCGGTAACGGGCGCGGCCCTGTTGATCTGCCTGCTGGCTGCCGTTTACCCGGCCCAGCGGGCAACCGTTTCAGATCCAGTGGAGGCTATCCGCAATGGTTGATCCCACTCCAGTTGTCCCCGGGAAAAAGGAAAGCCCTATCCTCGAGGCCATCGCAATCGCCAAAAGCTTTGCCTATGACGGGGCCCGGATCGAGGTCTTGCGCAACGTCAATCTGTCCATCGCCAAGGGCGAAACCCTGGCCATTGTGGGGGCCTCAGGTATAGGCAAATCCACCCTCCTCCACATCCTGGGAACCCTGGAAAAGGCCGATCGCGGCAAGCTGATCTTCAGGGGCCGGGATCTGTCAGATTACGATGAAAAACGGCTGGCCCGCTTTCGCAACCTGAAAATGGGATTCGTCTTCCAGTTTCACCATCTGCTGACTGAATTTACGGCCCTTGAAAACACCATGTTACCAGCCCTGATCGGAGGGGCTGAAAAAGAGCGTGCTCGTGCCACGGCCATTGAGATGTTGGAGCGGGTTGGAGTTGCGGACAAGCAGGACCGCAGAATCAACCGTCTTTCGGGCGGGGAACAGCAAAGGGTGGCCCTGGCCCGTGCCCTGATCCAAAGGCCCGACCTGTTGCTGGCCGACGAACCCACCGGTAACCTGGATCGTAGAAACAGTCAACGGGTCCATCGATTGCTGTTGGAACTCAATCGGGATTTGGGTATGAGTCTTGTGGTTGTAACTCACAACCTGGAACTGGCCGCCATGATGGACCGCAGGGTTACCATCGTGGAGGGCGAAATTGTAAGCGCTGAAATTTAAGAAGGTTTCGAGTGATTTGAATTTGCCGCGGGGCTCCACAAGAATCGGAAGTTCAAAAGGGTTTTTGATGAAATTGAAGCTGGCTTCTATTCAGGTTCTGATGCTGCTGACAATCCTTGCCGGTTTTTGCCCGGCCGCCGGTGCAGCCGATATCAAGCTGGTCCTGGCGCCCTTCAGTGTCAACGCCCCTGAAGGTCACCAATACCTAGGGCGTCAAGTGCCCGCACTGATGGCCGCCAAGCTCAGGGAAAAAGGCCTCCAGGTCATCCTTCCAGCCCCGAAGATCACTCCGTCAATGACAGGCCCTGGTGTAATCAAGTCTTTGCTGGCGACAG
>JALVRI010000253.1 GCA_027031325.1 Desulfobacteraceae bacterium | reverse complement strand
TTGCCCGGCAAGGCGACCAACACCGCCGTCGCCTCGGCGGCCGGCAACGCCGGTTCCAACCCGGCCCGGGCCACGATCATGGTCACCGAGGACCTGCACCGCTCGCGCTCCATAATCGCCGGCAAGGTCATGGCCGACGCCTGCGGACAGGAAGACAACCGTGACCAGGGTGTGGCCGGGGTACGCATCTTTCTTGAAGACGGGACCTTTACCGTTACCGATGACCGGGGCCGCTTTCACTTCGAAAACCTGGCCCCCGGCACCCACGTGGTCCAGATGGACCTGGATACATTGCCTCAGCGTTACGAGCCGGTCCTTTGCCGGGACGACAGCCGCCAGGCCGGAACGGCCTTTTCGCGTTTCGTCGATCTGCAGGGCGGAACCTTGTGGCGGGTCGATTTCCACTTGAAGTCCAAGCCTCCGCCAACCGGCAAGGCCAACCTCGAAATGACCTGCCACCTGGACGGCGGCACCATTTACTACCAGGTCCTGGTCAGGGCACAGGACCAGGCCCTGAGCAAGCCCGGTCTGACGATCCACCTGCCACCACACGGAACCTATGTTCCCGGTACAAGCCTGCTCGATTCCCGGCCCATACCAGATCCGCGGATCGAAAACCGGCAGCTGTTTTACCACCTCCGGGACCTTGAACCCGGTCAGGCCCGTCACCTGCGATTCGCAATCAAGATCGATGCAACCAGGCTGCGCCGCAACCTGCACACCCGGGCCGAGCTTGGATGGCAGGGGGCCGACGGCAAGCATTCCGCCACCAAACCGATTGACACCGTCCTGGCCCTGGACTGGCACGAAGAAATCGTTGCCCGCAAGCCGGTGGTGCTCCATCCCCGTTTCGACACTTTCAGCGCCAAATTGAAAGACCAGGACCGCCAGGCCCTGGACGAGTTGGCAAAGTCTTTGGCGGGCTTGAAAATCGTAGCGGTAAAAGTGGTCGGCCACAGCGACAACCGGCCCATCAAACCCCGCAACCGTCACCTTTTCGCCGACAACTACGCCCTTTCCCTGGCCAGGGCCAGGGCGGTCGCCGATTACCTGGCAAAACGGCTCCAACTGGACCCGAGCCGCATATCGGTCGAAGGCCGCGGGCCCGACCAACCGGTGGCCGACAACCGCACCCCCCTTGGAAGGGCTGCCAACCGGCGGGTTGAAGTAACCATCGAATGCGTAGAGGTCCACCTGGTACAGGATGTACAATCCATCAAGTGCGCCGACAAGGTCGAGGCCGTCACCGTCGCCGCCTGGCCGGAAGACGCGGCCCTGGCCAGGCTGAATGTTCCGGAACACCTCAAACCGGCCTTGCCGTCGGCACCGCCGAAAAAAGAAGCCGGGGACGGCGACGGTATCCTGGAACCGGCCGACGGAACCCGCCTGGCTGCCGCGGTCGCGGCCGTACGCGTCCGTCTCGACTCGCGCCTCAAACCGCGCCTGCTGCTTGACGGCAAAGCGGTGGACCCGAAACGGATCGGGTTCAAGCTCCAGGATCCGGCCACCGGACGCACCCTGTTCACCTATGTCGGAATCGATTTCGGCTCTCCCGGCCCCCATACCCTTGAACTGCAAGGCCTTGGACCCTTCGGCAATGTCCGTTTCAAGGCCGTCTCGAGGGTAACCCGTACCGGGGCCGTGGCCCGCATCGAACAAGTCGCCTTCGACCGGAACCTGGCCGACGGCAAAACGCCCGTCAGGATAAAACTGCGGTTGAAGGATAAAAACGGAAACCTGATCAA
>JALVRI010000252.1 GCA_027031325.1 Desulfobacteraceae bacterium | reverse complement strand
TGCTGATCTATTGTACCCTGAGACCGCTTGAAGAACAGGCTCGTCTGTTCAGGCAGTCCCGGTCGCGCCGCCAGATCGATCTCAAGATCCAGAAATACCGCAACCGGGGGTTTCCTTTTCTGGCCGACATTCTAGAAAGTGTAGGACCTTGTTACGGGGAGCACGTGACCAACGCCGGGCCTGGAGAATCCTGGCACAATTTCGGTCAGGCTTTTGATGCTGTTCCCCTGATCGGTGGTAAGCCGGCCTGGAATTATCTGAAGGCCAAGCCGTATTGGGATGCTTACGGTGAGGCTGTCAGGCAGGCCGGGCTATACTGGGCCGGGGACTGGCTCAGGTTCAGGGAGTATCCCCACGCCCAGCTCCAACCGGGCGGAAACCCCCTCAAGGTGATGGGGCCCGACAAGGTTTACGCGGCCCTGGAAAACAACGGCCTTTTACCCAAACAAGCCATTGCCTGATCGGGGCGACAGGTCGATCACCCCCGATCTTAAACGGGAGGACAGTTATGTTGCAATTGATTGCGGCCATTCCAACCATCATTTCGGCCATCAGCAAGGTGAGCGAGCTTTTCGAAAAGGGTAAGGAAACAGTTGAAAGTATCACCGGAAAGCCGTCCCAGGCTTCAACACCCGAAGAATTGCGAACCGAAATAGAGAACCTGCCGTACGATCAGCAGAATCGCTGGGCCGAAGTGATGGCCAAACAAGTCGACATGTATGCCAAGCAGAATGAAAGGCTGGCAATTGAAATCGGCCTGGTGGATCCGAATATTACCGCCAAGCTGGATGCCGAAGCGGCCAACAGGATTGCAATCATGCGGATGACAACCCGTCCCTGGACGGTCAGGATGATGGTCCATTACGTGCTTTTTCCCTTCTATCTGGTCGTTTTGGACCTTCTCCAGAACTTGATCCTGAGTTGGCTTCCTTTTATGCACAGCTTTTTTGGAATCAAGCCTTTCAACGTTTTCGAATACGTCTTCGGAGTCATGCGACTTCCGGAGAAGATCGATCCATCAGTCTGGGATAAGATTGCCGCCGTTTTTACCAAGAGCGGAGGGGGTCCGGCCACCTTTGCCGGCCAGCTCTACATGGAATCGATACCCTGGGTGGTTTCCATCATCCTTGGATACATGGGCTTGCGGGAAGTCGGCAAGGCCAGGGGCCACAAAGATCCGGAGGCCCCGGAGGTTGGAACTTACCAGCCGGTGTCGGTGGTCGGCAAGGCCATCGGACAGGGTATGAACCTGGTGGACAAGATACGCAAGTGGTTTAAATGATGTTTTGCCGATCCGCGCTTTTGGGGAAAGTTTGGATGCGATTCCGTACTTGACGGGCAAGCTTTTTGGGGTTAGAAAATTTTCAAAATCGACGTGACGGTTTAATCTCGGATTATGCAGCCGGCAGGTTTGCCGAAGATGCGGGGCCGAGGGCAGGCATTTGAAGTGCATAATCCGGGACAATTTGAGTTATGTAATAGGCCACCGGCCACCCAGGCTCAAGTCGGTGGCCGTTTCTTTTGGGCAATGCCATGGCCAGGATGCTTGTGATCGATAACTACGATTCCTTCACCTACAATCTGGTGCAGATGTTCAGGCGCTATCCACTTGAGCTGCAAGTGGTCAGGGCCGACAGGATCAGCTGCGCCGAGGCTGAACAAATCGATCCCGATTACCTGCTGATAAGTCCCGGCCCGCGGGACCCGGACCATGCCGGTATATCCAAGCCGCTGATAGAGTCCTTTTATG
>JALVRI010000251.1 GCA_027031325.1 Desulfobacteraceae bacterium | reverse complement strand
GCATCCGGAAAAGGACATCCTTTTGCTTCTGGCCGTAAACAGGCCGCAGAAACCGGTTGACTATGGCAAGATCGGCCTTGCGCTCCAGCAAATAGGCGGCTGCGGCGGCATCCTCGGCACAGGTGGATGGGAAACTCAAGCTGCCGGTGTCTTCGTACAATCCGGCCAGAAAAAGGGTTGCCTGGATGGGGGTCAGCAGCTTGCGCTCCCTTTTCAAGAGGCGGACCATCAGGGTTATGTTGGCCCCCAACGGCTCTACCAAAACGTGGGAGGCCTGTCTTTCCATGTCCGTTCCGCGTGCATTGGCATGATGATCGTAAATCCGGATATCGAGCCGCTCCTTGGTTTCCGGCCTGAAGTCGATCCTTTTCCAGCCGTTCGTGTCGACCACCGTAAGGCGCTCGATCTTTTCCAGGTCGGCTTCGGCGACACGCGGAAGCTCGAAAAAATCCTTGTGGATCGAAAGGAAGGCCCTCACGTTGGGGTTGACGCTGTTGGGAAGCAAGCCCCGTGAGCCCTGAAATAAAATCATTGCCGCAACCAGGGATGCCACGGCGTCGAAATCGGCATTCTTGTGGGTAGTGATGATATGGGTCATGTCCGCCCTTTTCAGTCCTTGGTCAATTGACCGTCGGTCCCGGAGTCGGCTTGCATGCCGATATAGCCCTGTTCCGGAGACCGGTCCGGTCCCTGGAGTGGAAGCTCGCCTTCCTTTTGTTTACCCATGGTGAGCTGAAGCCTGTATTTCTCGATTTCAGCCCTGGTCTCGATCGTCTTTTTGGCCAGCAAATAGCGCAGGTATATTATCCACAGTCCCACCGAAAGCACGACCAGGGCGGCAGTCAGGAAAAACCACTTGAAGCGGATTATGGTCTCGATACCTGTTTTACCAATGTAGACGATCAGGTTTGGGATCACCCAGTAAGAGACAACCCCCACCACCACCAGGAAACCGATTATGAAAATATTGAGCCGACTGATCTTGTTGAGCACTACTTCAAGACCGGAACCTTTTTCATCCGTTCCCGGCTTTCCCTTTCCACCGGCTCCAGATTCATGAACTTCCCCATGAAAAATTGCAATATAAGCCTTTACAATAAATCCAAATATCAACATGGCACCCACAGGAATGCCCACCGCCGCCACAAACCAGGCACGGAAAGGAAAAGGCACCTGGCGGGTCTGCAGGCGGACCCGGTAGTTTTCAAGGGGCCCGAAGGTCTTTTCAAAATAGTACTTGTCGAACTGGCTCAGGTTCCGGCCGTCTGTTTCATGGATCACGTTTCCGGCAGAGTCCAGTATCTGGAGCCTTGCCTTGCGCCCGGACTTCATCACCGCCAGGGCAAAGATCTCAAGTTCTATCAAAAACAATCCTACCAGGATTATTATCAATAGTGTCTTATGCTCGGCCACGAAGGACCTGACGTTGCTGTCATTGGCCATGGACCTTTCCTTTCCCCAACCGCAACCATGAATAACAATTTTCTAGTACCACAGCCGGACCGAAACCCTCAAGGTTCATCCAGGAAATCTTGTAGCAAAGATGGCAGACAGCCTCAATATCATCTCTCCCATCTATTGACATGAGGCTGGTTCTGTTAGATAAGAAACAGATTCTGTCGGCCTGCAACCAGCATCGCGATTTTTGATGGCTGCCGGGGGAAACAAACGTGAAAACACCTGAAGGCAGGGGTCTTAAGGGCGGCTGCGGCAAGCGGAAATTTTAGCGCCCAAAGCGCCGGCAAAGCACTTC
>JALVRI010000250.1 GCA_027031325.1 Desulfobacteraceae bacterium | reverse complement strand
TTGCCTGCCGATGCCACCGAGCCATCCAGTTCATGGATCAGGGCCGCCACCTGGACGTCTTCTATCCTGCGGGCATAATTGATCAGCCCGTCGGCGTCTTCAGGCTGGGTACCGGTTTTTTTCATCATATCCCTGGTCAAAGTCATGATGGAAAGCTTGCCGTTGCACCAGATCTCGATGGAATCCAGGGCCAGGTTGAGCAGCTTGATCCGTCCCAGGGAATAAGTGCCATACACATGCCGGGCCACCATATAGGGATCTACCCCCAGGCGAACCATTTCATTACAAATGGCAAAGGCTGCGGCGTTGGTGTTTGAGAACCTGAAGGAACCGGTGTCGGTCAGGATCCCGGTGTAGATCGCCGCGGCAATGGAAGTGTCGATGGCCACCTTCAGCCGGCTTATCAGGCGATATACTATCTCGGCCGTGGCACAGGCCTGATGGTCGACCAGTTGGAGGTCACCGAAACCCGTATTTGTCAGGTGGTGGTCTATATTGATCACCACCGGTATGCCTTCGAGCCGGTTGCAGACCTTGCCTATTCTCTCAGGTGTACCACAGTCCAGGATTATGGCCGTGTCACACTTAAAATCGGTATCCAGGGTCCGGCCTATGGTATCCACAGTGTCAAGGAAACGGTATACCGCCGGAATCGGGCTTTCGTTGTACATGAAAACATCCTTGCCCATGGATCTCAGGGCCAGCCCGCTGGCCAGCAGGGAACCGACCGCGTCACCGTCGGGATTGACATGGGAAGCCACCAGCACCCTGGCGCTGGCCTTTATGGCACGAATAACATCATTCATGGCTATCGGCATCCAGCTGCTTCAACAACCTTTCGATGTGATCTCCGTAATCAAAGGATTCGTCGTAGAAGAACGTCAGGTCGGGCATGTAGCGCAACCCGAGGCGGCCTGCCAAAATGCGTTTGAGATAACCTTTGGCCCTTATGAAGCCGGCCATCACCGTATCGGATTCAGCCACTCCGCCCAGAGAAACAAAATAAACCCTGGCGAACCTCAAGTCCCGGCTGACCTCGACCGCAGTTATGGTGGCTTCTGCCAGCCTGGGATCACTTATCTCCTTGTGCAAAAGGAGCGACAGTTCTTTGCGAATCTGCCCGCCTACCCTGTCTGCACGTTGATATGGTCTCACTTTGCCTTCATTCCCTTTCAGAGGTGGATTATCTCCATCTCCGTGTCCATCAGTTCGGCCAGGTTGAGATCATCCACCATGTTTATCATCTTGTCCAGCTTGGCATTGATTACCTTGGTATCCGAACCGGCCATGGTCACCCCTATTTCGGCCCGGTGGTAAACATCGTTGGCGCCGACCTCGGCCACCGAGGCATTGAACTTGTTACGCACCTGCTGAATGATGGATTTGACCACCCGGCGCTTGGCTTTCAGCGACCGGCAATCATGAATCCGGAAGCGCAGAATGCATATGCCCACAACCATTCTAATCCAGCTCCGGCTTGATCTCCTCCAGGTAATAACACTCGATCACGTCGCCAACCTTGATATCGTTGTAATTTTCAATCCCGATTCCGCATTCATATCCGCTTTGAACTTCCTTGACGTCGTCTTTGAAACGCCGCAACGAGGCCGCCTTGCCTTCATAAGCAACGATCCCGTCCCTGATCAGGCGCAACATTTGACCGCGCTCTATCTTGCCATCGGTAACGTAACAACCGGCTATCGTTCCAACCTTGGGGATGTGGAAAATCTGGCGCACCTCGGCCCGGCCGAGTATCCGTTCCTCGTAAGTCGATTCCATCATCCCGACGATGGCGTCCTTGACCTCTTTTATGACGTTGTAAATGATGTTGTGGTAGCGGATATCCACGTTTTCCTCGGCCGCCATCTCCTGTACCTTGGCGTTGGGCCGGACATTGAAACCGATGATGATGGCATTGGAAACTGTCGCCAGGGAAATATCCGATTCAGTGATGGTCCCGGTGGCGGCATGGACGATGTTGATTGAAACTTCATCGTTTGAAAGCTTGAGCAGGGAATCCCTGATGGCCTCCAGGGACCCGTCCACGTCGGTCTTGATGATGACGTTCAATTCCTTGACTTCGCCCTGCTGCATCTTCTCATAGAGTTTCTCCAGACTCAGCCGGCTGGTCTTGGCCAGTTCCCTGGCCCGTTGTTTCTGGACACGGTGGAGGCTGATCTGCTTGGCGTCCTTTTCATCCTTCAGGGCCACCATTTCATCACCGGCCACCGGCACTCCCGAAAGCCCGATTATCTCCACCGGCATCGAGGGCCCGGCTTTTTCCACGCGCTGGCCGCGGTCGTTGATCAGGGCTCGTATCTTACCGTAATGGACCCCGCAAACCACCGGGTCGCCGGTCTTCAGGGTACCGTTGTTGACCAGCACCGTGGCCACCGGTCCCCGCCCTGCATCGAGCTTGGCTTCCACAACGTGGCCGGTCGCCAACCGGTCGGGGTTGGCCCGCAGCTCCAGAATCTCGGCCTGCAACAGGATCATCTCCAGCAATTCGTCTATGCCGGTCTTCTCCTTGGCCGAAACCTTGACGAAGATGGTCTCACCGCCCCATTCCTCGGGTACGACCCCCAGCTCGGCCAACTGTCTTTGGACCTTGTCCGGATCGGCATTGGGCTTGTCGATCTTGTTGACGGCCACGATCAGGGGCACCCCGGCGGCCTTGGCGTGGTTGATCGCCTCCACCGTCTGGGGCATCACCCCGTCATCGGCCGCCACCACCAGGACCACGATATCGGTCACCTTGGCACCCCGGGAACGCATGGCCGAAAAGGCCTCGTGCCCGGGAGTATCGAGAAAGGCTATATCTCCCTTGGGGGTGGATACCATGTAAGCTCCGATGTGCTGGGTGATGCCACCGGCTTCTCCGGCGGTGATCCGGGACTTGCGGATCACGTCCAGCAAGGATGTCTTTCCGTGATCGACGTGGCCCATGATGGTGACCACAGGCGGCCGCGGCTCCAGGCGGTCGTCCTCCGTAACCTCGGCACTTTTGAGAATCGCCTCTTCCTCGAAGGCGGCCTTTTCCACCTCGTAATTGAACTCGGCCGCCACAAGGGCCGCGGTGTCGAAATCGATCGTTTGATTCACGGTAGCCATCACCCCCAGGCCCATGAGCTTGGCGATCATCTCGTTGGCCTTGATTCCCATCCGCTTGGCCAATTCCGACAGCACGATGGTTTCATCGATCTTGATGCGCCGCTTGATGGCCTTGGCGGTGGTAATCTGGGGTCGCTGGGCCGGAGCCGCCGCCTTGCCCTTGGCCCCCTTGCGGCCCTTACGCCCTCTTTTGCCGCTGTAAAGGGCGGCACCTTCCACCACCTCTTTGCGGCGGAAGGAAATTTTCTTCTTGAGAAACTTGCGGTCGTGCTCCTGGTCGAAGCCTTTTTTCTTCCTGCCTTTCTTGCGGCCTTCGTGGGCCGGAGGAGGTGGCTGGGCAGGGGCGATCTGCCGGGGAGCGACAGGCTCGCGGACAGGAGGCTCTTCAGGTACCGGCTCCGGTTTGCGTTCGGGGAGCTTGATGATCCTGGCCGGTGCATCTTTTGATGGCTTGCGTTTCTTGGGCTTGGGAACCTCGGTTTTCCTGGCTTTAGGTGTTTCGGGTTGGGCGGCAGGCTTGGGTTTTTCCTGCCCGGCGGCAGCCTCCTGTGCATCCGCAGCGGCGGCTTTTCCCTCTTCTTCAGCCACCTGGTCGGTTGCAACCTCCCTTGATTCGGTCTCCCCGGGCGCCTCTTCTTCGGTCAACGGTTCTAGTTGAGACTCTTTTTGAGCCTGGATGGCTTTCTGTCCGGCCGCAACTTGTTTTTCCGCTTCCCTGGCTTCAGGCGCGACTTCTCCCGGCTCGGGTTCGGCCGCTTCAACCCCGGATTCGGTCGGCACGACCGCCGCGGCCTCCGGCTCTTTGGGGGGCCTCTTCTGTGCCGCTGCTTCAGGTGCCTCCGCCTGAGGTTCTTGGGGAGCCTCAACTTTCACTTCTTCAGTCTCAATCGGCTCGACCGGCTCGGGTTGCTCCTTTTCGGCTTCAGCAGACACCTGTGGTTCGGCCGGCTTGACCCTTTTCCGGCGCCGCCGGATGACCGTCGGCTTGATGCGGGTCTCTTCCATCTCGGTCTTCGGACCGCCAAGCAAATGGGCGCGGATTTTAGCTTCGGTCTCCTCGTCCAAAGTGCTCATGTGGGAGCTGATACCCAGATCCAGTTCACTTATCTTTTCCAGCAGGGCCTTGTTGGTCAGGTTCAGCTCTCTGGCAAGTTCGTAGACTCTCTTCTTATTCTTAGCCATCCATTCCCCCTAGTTGCAATGTGGATCGATCTCCGCGGTATCCGGTTCGGCTGCGGTCAGGCCGATGGCTGAACTGCTGGCCGCACACCGGGGGTGTAGCCTTCAGGTCGATTGATCCGGATCGGCGGCAGAATCACTTTCCCGTTCCGGTTCCTTTTCCGAATCGTCTGCCGCCTCTTCCCCCTCCCCGGAAGGTTCAGGCTCCTGGTCCGCCTGCTCTTGCTGCCGCCGAGCCTCGGCCTCGGCCTCGGCTTCTTTCTCCCGGGCCAGATTTTCAAGATATACCCGGGCGTTGTCAATCAGTTGCTGTGCTTTTTCCTCCCCTATTCCCCTGATCTGGACAAGATCCTCGACCGTAGCCTTGGCCAATTCTTCGGCTGAATAGAATCCCTGCTCGAAAAGGGCGTCGGCCATGCTGATACCGACACCGGGAAGGGCCATCAGGGAATCATAACCGCTTTTCATGGCCTCGCTGTACTGGGATTCACTGCTGACATCGAGTTGCCATCCCGTCAATTTGCTGGCCAGGCGGACGTTTTGGCCGCGCTTGCCGATGGCCACCGAGAGGTACTCGTCCGGGACTATCACTTCCATGGAACGATGGGCTTCATCGATTATGACACGTGAAATTTCGGCCGGCTGGAGGGCATTACAGACGTATTTAGCAGCATCTACATGCCAGGGAATGATGTCGATCTTTTCACCCCGCAGTTCCTGGACCACGTTCTGGACCCGGCTGCCTTTCATACCCACGCAGGCACCCACCGGATCTATATCGGAATCCTCAGAGGCTACGGCTATCTTGGCCCGGCTGCCCGGCTCCCTGGCCGCCCCCTTTATTTCCACCAGCCCTTCACTGATCTCTGGAACCTCGGTCTTGAAAAGCATGATCAGAAAATCGGGATGGGTTCGGCTCAGAATCACCTGGGGGCCACGGGACTCGTAGAGTACGTCCAAAATCAGGGCCCTGATCCGGTCGCCGCGGCGATAATTTTCCCGGGGCACCTGTTCCCGGACCGGCAGGACCGCTTCTGTGCTGCCAAGGTTGACGATGATGTCGCCACGGTCAAAACGCTGGACGATACCGTTGATGATCTCTCCCTTGCGGTCGATGTAATTGGCATAAACGGCATCCCTTTCGGCATCCTTCATGCGCTGGATGATGACCTGCTTGGCTGACTGAGCTGCGATCCGGCCAAAGGTGGAAGTATCCATTTTGGTGCCAAGGCTGTCGCCGATTTCACATTCCGGATCAAGCTGGCGGCCTTCTTCGAGACTGATCTGCAGGTCCGGATCACTTACCGTCTCGACCACTTCCTTGAACT
>JALVRI010000249.1 GCA_027031325.1 Desulfobacteraceae bacterium | reverse complement strand
AGGGCTAACTGGGTGTGAACATACTGTCCGCGCGAGATTTCCCGTCCGTATATCCGCTCGTAGGCGCTATAGGCGCAGTTCCAGACGATAACCAGGTATAGTATGAAGAGCATGATGAAAAGAAGGGCCCCGAGGGTGGGCAGAACTTCGGTCAGAAAATCACCTGGAAGATAAGAGGGAAGATTCAATCCGTGGATATCCACGGCGTAAACCATAAGCGCCAGAATCGATTGGCGGGTCAAGGTGGTGGAAAAAAGATGATCCATGGAGGCGGAATCGTTACGTTCCGCCATGACTGCTAATCGTTTGAACTGCAAGCGGACGAAGCAATAAAAGATTGCAGCCATCAGGACGGCCAGCGCCAGGGACGGCCAGGCACCAAATGCCGGCTGGTCGGTCGGCCGATAAATGGTGAAGATCAAAAGGGCCAGGATAAAATAGATGAAATTACTGAACATGGAGAGCTATCACCCGACAATCGGTTCCGGACGGCGAGTCTCGCCTGATTCCGCCGGCCTGGTGAGCCTTGAAATATAACGTTCCTTTTCGCTGTAGATACAACCACAATATTGCTGGCGATATAGGTTGAGCTGTTTGGATTTTTCGATTCCCGCTTTCCATCCCCGGCGGAAATCCTGGTAGTAGAAATCGACGCCGACCTCTGATGCGATTGACCCTCCCATATCGCGGATCAATTCATGCTTTTGGAATTTGCTGTATAAGAGGGTGGATGAAAAAGCATCGAACTTGCCCCTTTTGGCTATCAGGGCCGTCGACCGCAGCCTGTCGTAGTAACAGAAACGGCATCGGTCTTTTTCACGGAAGACGACGTTGCGAAGAAAACCTTCCAGATCGTAGCCTTGCTGGCAGATTACTTTGAAACCGATGCTTTCAGAGTACTTCAGCAGCGTCTCCTGGCGCCTGAGACACTCGGACAAGGGATGGATGTTGTTGCGGTAGAAAAAACCCATCACTTCAATTCCCTCCTGCCGGATGAAATCGACCGGGTAAACGGCGCACGGGCCGCAGCAAACATGCAATAGCAATTTCATTGGATACTTCCCCCTTGCCGGAACCTTACCATACTTTGGCGGTAATACAAAAATAACCCCAGGCACCTGCAGGACACCGGTTTGAGGCCGCCCCCGTGCTTGGATATCCACCGGGCCGTATTTGCTGCAAGGTGACCCGAGCCGGCTGGATGTCAGGCCCGGTTGCGGCTTCCAAAGATCGCCGTTCCTATGCGGACCAGGGTCGCACCTTCCTCGATGGCCACCTCGAAATCACCGGTCATACCCATTGAAAGTTCCTGCATGGCGATATTGGCAATGCCTGCTTCGGCCGCTTGCACGGCAAGCCGGCGCAGCTTCCTGAAAAATGGTTGGGCCTTAACAGGATCGTCGAAAAAAGGTGGCATCGTCATCAGGCCCTTGACGGAGATATTTTCCAGGCTTGCCATCCGGCGCAACAGATCCATGGTTTCGGCAGGAGTCACCCCGGACTTGGTTTTCTCGCCGCTTATGTTGACCTGGACCAGGACATCCTGGCATTTGCCGATCTTGGAGGCCTCCCGGTCGAGGGCCTTTGCAAGCTTGAGTGAATCGACCGAGTGGATGAGGTCGAACAGACGCACTGCAAACTTGGCCTTGTTGGTCTGGAGGTGGCCGATGAAATGCCATTTCACATCCAGGTCGTACAAGGCTTCTATTTTTCGGCGGGCTTCCTGAATGTAGTTTTCTCCGAAAATTTGCGCTCCGGCCGATGCGGCTTGGCGTATATCTTCGGCCGGTTTGGTCTTGGAAACGGCCACAAGCCGTATTTCAGCCGGATCACGGCCACATGAGCGGGCCTTGGCCGTGATGCGCTCCATAATTTGGTTTAGTCGTTCGGCAATGAGGTCTCCCATTGGAACTACTCCCCGGATTTGGATTTTGACTGCATGGTTTTAGAAGCTCTAAATTCTATCACCTTGTTGCCAAGCAGCAGTTCGATAGTTTCACAGACCGGCAGGCCGACCACATTGGTATAGGACCCGGAAATTCGTTTAACCAGAAAGGCTCCCCGGCCTTGAATACCGTATCCTCCGGCCTTGTCGTAAGGCTGGCCGGTGGACAGGTACCATTCGATTTCGAGGTCGGAAAGAACCTTGAAAGTCACTTCGGTGGTGACTGCGCGGGTTGAACAGCACTTTTTACTACGGCAGCACAAACTGATGCCCGTCAAAACCCTGTGGGTTTTACCTGAAAGCTGTTGCAGCATAAGGCGGGCCTGGTCCCGGTCGGCCGGTTTGCCTAGGATACGATTGTCCAGGACCACGATTGTGTCGGCTGCGATAACCCACGCTTTTGGCCACAGCCTGGCCACGGACACGGCCTTGGCGGACGCCAGAGACTCCACGTATTGTTCCGGTTCGGCCCTTGGAATCCGGCTTTCGTCGATACCACTTGGAACAACCTGGATGTCCAGACCGAATTGTTCCAGCAGACGCTTGCGCCGGGGCGACTTGGAAGCCAGAATAATCTTTTCATGTGCTATAGAGGAATGCATGATGCCGCCAAACTAACAAAACCTGGTTGGCTTGGCAAGCCGGCCCCGGTCTAGACCCGGATTATGCACCTCAAATGCCTACAAAAGTAATTTCATATTTTTGGCGTGTGGTCAGCATTTGAAAGGTTTCTGGAAAAATTCACTATCGACTTCAGGCGGAAGCTTGGCAAGCAGTACGCTCGATTTGGTTTGGGCCAGGATCTGCAACGGGAGGCTGCCTTTCATACGGCGATAGACATCGTGTCGCAGGCTTGCTCCCATGCAGACCACCGACTCGTCCCCGGCAACTTCCAGAATTGCTTCCAGCCGATCGGGGCCGCTCAAACGGTGGATCCGTCCAAGTTTCTTTTCAGTTCCCAGCCAATCCGAGGCCATTTTCAGACAGTGTTCGGCCGCTTCAACCAATGCCGGCTCGGCATCCGGGTATTTGAACCAGACAAGCTCGAGGGGGCGCGAAATGGCCGGAAGCAGGTATTTTAACAGGGGAAACTGGCGCCGCGCCGAGGGGGAGCCGTCGGCGCAAACAAGATAACGGCTGTCGGGGCCGCCACCCCGCACCACCAGCAGGGATGTATGCAGGTCAAGGGCCAGTTTGCGGGTTATGCTCTGGGCCAGGACCCTTTTCAGACGGCTTGGCGGAGCAATGGCAATAATGAATAGCTTGTATTGGTTCTGATCGATTTTTTGATTGAGAATGTCTACAAAGTGACCGAAACACTCGTAGAATGGAACCCTGCCGCCGTCGCTTGCCCGGCAGACGAAAATATGCCCATTGGGAATTTCCCGTATTTTTACCTGGTCCACAGGTTCGATGGCGCCCATCCGGGCCGCCTTTGCGGCGGTTTGGAACAGGATCTTGATACCTTCCGGCATCTGGTTTTCTGTTTCCAAGGGAACCGGCTCACCAATGGGTGGTGGCACTTCCCCGGCACTTGTACCCTTGCGGATGGTGATGAAAGCAAGCCTGGCCCTGAGATGTTTTTGGAAAGTGACGGCAAATTCAACGGCCTTGCCGGCTTCGGGGCTTCCGTCGGTGTATACCAGGATATCGATCATTGGGCCTTTTCCTTTTTGTCAGTGCTCCAGGATCACTTGTCGTTTTCGAAATGCCTTTTCAGGCGGCAAGCATCCCGTTCCTGATGCATTACTTGCAGAAGGTTATTCACGTTTAGCGACAGGTTCGGCCGGGCCGGTATTCTTATCGGCCTGACGGGCTGGGGCAACGTTTTCAGCCTGTGGCAGCCGGCAAACCCTTGGGTTTATGCCCCGGCCGAAGATTTGCCAGTTGCCCTTTTTCAGTTCCGGGCATTCCCTGAACACCGTCAGGGGGCAGGCCGCACATACGGCCGGGCAAAAGCTTTCCTGCATGGCACGCCGGATGGCCGTTCCGGTATTGGTGCGGATGTGCAAATGGCCGATTTCTTTCAGCAGCCCGGAATCCTTGATGACCTCGAACACCCTGTGGTTCACTCCCGCCATGTATAATCCGCCGCCCCTGCGTTTCAGTTCCTCAAGCACTATTTCCAGCAGGTGGATACCGCTTGCATCCATCGTGTTTACCTTGTGCATCCTTATCAGCAGGTTGGGCATGTAGGGATGATTGCGCAGGCGGCGCTGGAAATCGTCCAGGACAAAGGTGGACGAACCGAAGAAAATGGAACCTTCCACCTGGACCACGTCCATCTGGCAGCATATATCGTCGTAGGCCGATCCTACCATCTTGCCGGTATCAAGGTCGGGCAGGACCGAGTAGATCTGCGGGTGGGAAGTCGCCGCCAGGTGAAGGCCGATCGACAACATCACACCTACGTAGATGGCAAATTCGATACTCAGCAGCAAGGTGGACAAAAAGGTCACCACCAGCACGGCGGCGTCGGCCCGGGTGGATCTGACGGTTCGGACGATATCATCTTTGCGTACCATGTCGTAGGCGACCACCACGAGTACCCCGGCAAGGGATGAAAACGGCAAAACGGAGGCCAACGGTGCAGCCAGGAGCAGCACCGCCGCTACCGCCAGGGCCGAAATTATTCCGCTTGCCGGAGTCTTGGCACCAGATCTGAAATTGACCGCCGAGCGGGTAAAAGAGCCGCTTCCCGGGTATCCACTGAAAAAGGAAGCCGATATGTTGGCAAGGCCCTGTCCGATGAACTCCTGGTTGATATTGAGTCTCTGGCGGGTCTGGTCGGCAATCGCCCTGGCGATTGAAACCGCTTCCACCAGGCCCAGGATTGCGATCGCAAGCGCCCCGGGGGCCAGTTGGCCAAGATCCCTGAAAAGGGAAAAGTCCGGTTTGCTCAGCGGCGGCAGGCTTTGGGGAATTGCTCCCACCACGGCGACACCCCGCTTGTCCAGGTCGAAAACGGCCACCAGGACGCCTACTATGATCATGGCTATCAAGGTGCCCGGCCAGTTGGGAAGGTAGCGCTTGAAAGTCACTATGATCCCGATGGTCAGCAGACCCAAAGAAAAGGTGGCCGGATGGATATGGTGGAGGTTGGACAGGATCCTGAAGAGGGCAAGTACGAAGTGGCCGCCCGAGGCTATCTCCAGGCCGAAAAGATTCGGCAACTGCTTGAAAGCGATTATGAAAGCCGCCCCGGCGGTGTATCCCAGCAAAACCGAGTGGGAGACGAAATTCAACAACTTGCCCAGCCTGGCCATTCCCATTACGATCTTGATTGCCCCCACCAGGAAGGACAGGAAGAGGGCCAGTTGGATGTATGCGGCACTGGAAGGGGCAGCCAAGGGACTGAGGGCGCTGAAAACGACCAGGGAGGCGGCCGTTGTGGGACCGGTGATCAGTTGGGCCGAACTTCCCCAGAGGCACCCGACCATGGTGGGTACGATGGAGGCGTAAAGCCCGTATTGCACCGGAAGACCGGCTATCAGGGCGTAAGCCATGGACTGGGGGACGGCCACCACCGCAACGGTCAGGCCGGCCATCAGGTCGGCCTTGAAGAACCTGCGCCGGTAACCGCGCATCCAGGCTAAAAATGGAAAAAAATCAGTACTGTGTAAATGCATGCCGGTTCCCCGCGGCACCAGGGCGTAACCCTAAACTGAACCTTGGTTTAACTTTGCCG
>JALVRI010000248.1 GCA_027031325.1 Desulfobacteraceae bacterium | reverse complement strand
GGGGTTGAAATGAATACATGGCCGAACTGCAAGGCCGCCTGTTTCAAGATAATGAATACCTGATTTTTTTGGAAAATGCCGGCACGATGCAATTTTTTTGATGGTCGGCTGTGATCTCAACCCAAGGGCAAACGGGCAGGTGAAGATAAATGGGAAAAAAGGTTCTGATAGTAGATGATTCATCTATCATGCGTAAAATGATCCGGCAGACGATAACCGAAAACAACCATACGGTGGTTGGAGAAGCCAAAAACGGGAAAGATGCCGTCGAGATGTACAAGAATCTGAAACCTGATGTCGTCACCATGGATATAACCATGCGGGAGATGGATGGGTTTTCGTCAGCGAAAGAGATTTTGGAATTCGACAAAGAGGCCAAGATTATTTTTCTTTCGAATCTTGACGAGCAGAAATACAGCCGGGAGGCCAAGGAGATGGGAGCCCTGGCATACGTGAACAAACATAACGCCAAAGACATTGTCAAAATACTGGATCAACTGTGAACTCGGGTGGTTCGAGGCATGTCTGGCTCAAGAGGTGCCGGTGCGATGCTTTCGACGCAGTGGGCGATACCACCAAGCGGTTGTTTGGGACAGTCAAGTGAAGTTTAATCTGTGTATGCCGGCCGATTAGAATCAGGAACCCAGGCGCCGAGGAGAAAAGTGATGACCGACCAATCTTTATTGATGGATTTCATAGCCGAGACAGGTGAGCATTTGGAGCAGATTGAAAGGGGTCTTCTTGCGCTGGAGCAGGATCCGGAGGATCGGGAGGTTTTGAACGACGTTTTTCGGTCGGTTCATACGATCAAGGGATCTTCGGAGTATTTGGGGATGGTTCGTATTGCCGAGCTTACCCACAAGCTGGAGAATCTTCTTGACGACATAAGGCAAGGCAAGCGTTTGGTTGACGACGGTCTGATCGATTTACTGATGGCCGCCGGTGATCGGATAGGGCTTTTGGTTGAGGATTTGGAGCGTGACCGGTCCGAGCAGGCCCAGATAGACGATTTGCTTGAGCAGATAGAAGCATTGGAGCAAGCAGGAAGCGGGCAAGATGTTGCGGAAGACGGCGGTGATGTTTGCGGGCAAGAGGTTGGCGCCGATGAAGGTGGCGTTGTCGAAGAAGGGGAGTTTTACGAAGAGGAGTATGACGAGGAGCTTTTTGAGATTTTCATTGATCAGTTGAGCGATGGATTGGCGGAGATTGTCGGCCAGGCGCGGCGGATGTGGTCCGGTGATGTTGACGGTGATCTGGTTGCGGCCTGCCGGGAGCGTCTGGAGGCATTGAGGTCGTCGGCCAACTACATGGGCTACGACAGGCTGACCGAGGTATACGATCAGTGGCTGGAGGCGGTTGACGAGGCCGGAACATTGTATGGCGAAGGCGGACAGGTGGACTGGCGGCAGGTGGTCGAACAGACCATGGTACCCATGATCGACAAGGTCACCGGATTCTTCCCCAAGGTTGAGAAACTAGAGGGAATAGCAAAAGATATAAAAAGAGAAAGTTCGGATGAAGAAGAAAAAGCGGACAAAGTCGAGCTGAGCATTGAAGATATAGCTATTGATGAAATTGAACAGGATAGCGTTGATACGCATCGTGAGGCTGAAAAAGAAGATCCGGGAGCTGATGCAGAACTTGATATTGGTGAAGAGTTGGAGTTCGACAGTGATGAAGATGATGAAAGAAGTGAAGAACTATCGGAAATAACAGAAAAATCCCCGGAGGTTTCGGCAAGCGACCAATCTTTATTGATGGATTTCATAGCCGAGACAGGTGAGCATTTGGAGCAGATTGAAAGGGGTCTTCTTGCGCTGGAGCAGGATCCGGAGGATCGGGAGGTTTTGAACGACGTTTTTCGGTCGGTTCATACGATCAAGGGATCTTCGGAGTATTTGGGGATGGTTCGTATTGCCGAGCTTACCCACAAGCTGGAGAATCTTCTTGACGACATAAGGCAAGGCAAGCGTTTGGTTGACGACGGTCTGATCGATTTACTGATGGCCGCCGGTGATCGGATAGGGCTTTTGGTTGAGGATTTGGAGCGTGACCGGTCCGAGCAGGCCCAGATAGACGATTTGCTTGAGCAGATAGAAGCATTGGAGCAAGCAGGAAGCGGGCAAGATGTTGCGGAAGACGGCGGTGATGTTTGCGGGCAAGAGGTTGGCGCCGATGAAGGTGGCGTTGTCGAAGAAGGGGAGTTTTACGAAGAGGAGTATGACGAGGAGCTTTTTGAGATTTTCATTGATCAGTTGAGCGATGGATTGGCGGAGATTGTCGGCCAGGCGCGGCGGATGTGGTCCGGTGATGTTGACGGTGATCTGGTTGCGGCCTGCCGGGAGCGTCTGGAGGCATTGAGGTCGTCGGCCAACTACATGGGCTACGACAGGCTGACCGAGGTATACGATCAGTGGCTGGAGGCGGTTGACGAGGCCGGAACATTGTATGGCGAAGGCGGACAGGTGGACTGGCGGCAGGTGGTCGAACAGACCATGGTACCCATGATCGACAAGGTCACCGGATTCTTTTCCAAGATCGAAAAAATCCAGGCCCTGGACCTGTCGATCCTGGAACAAGCTGCCGGGGAGCCTGATAGGGAGCAGGGGACGCCCCCTGAGATCGAAACCGTCTCCCTCGAGGATTTGGGTATCGATCTTGAGGGTGCCGATCTTGAAGAGGTGGAATTGGAGTCAACCGATGAAGACAATATAGACGTTGTCAGTCGTTTGGAAAACGCCCTGGAAGAGAAACTGGACGCTCTCAGGGACTCAGAAGACGAGGAAGTTTCCGAGGACATGGAAACCGGCCTGTTTTCCACCGACGGTATCATCGAAGATTTTGAAAGCGCACTTGAAACAGGGCCTACTCCAGAAGAAATCGAAGATATAGAGACAGAGCTTCTATCCGGAGGTGTGATTGCCGGTATTGATGTTGAAGCGGCTGTTGATGAACCCGAAGATGCCGAAGTCGAAAGCCGGGAAGCTGAAACTGAACAGCAATCCGTGACGGCCGAAACAGTTCTGCCGCACGTAGAAGAGGGAGACAGGCGCAGCCGTTTCAGTCTGGGACGCAGGCGCAGTGATAAGATAAAGGAGAAATTATTAAAGCATAGCATCAGGGTGGATGCCCAAAAAATAGATACATTGATGAATCAGGTAGGCGAGCTGGTCGTAAGCCGGGCCTGGTTCTCGCAACTTTTCAATGAAATGCGTGATCTGCAACAGGAGTTGCACCAGTCCAAGAAGCTTGACCAAAAGGAACTCAAGCACGTCAAGGAGTTGACCTTGCGTATAAGCGAGGCCACGACAGCTCTGGGCCGGGTTGCCAATGAACTTCAGGAAGGGGTCATGAAAGTACGTATGTTGCCCATTGAGCAATTGTTCAGCCGTTACCCTCGGCTGGTGCACGATCTGGTGCGTGACAGCGGCAAGAGGGTTCACCTGGAAATTCTTGGCGAAGAAACCGAACTTGACAAAGTCGTCATTGAGGAGATTGCCGATCCCCTCGTGCACATCCTGCGCAACGCTATTGACCATGGCCTGGAACCACCTGCGGAACGGATTGCCAAAGGCAAGCCGGAAACAGGGACATTGCGCCTGCATGCCTACCATGAAAGCAATCATGTTGTGATCGAAGTGGCCGATGACGGCCGCGGTATCGATCCTGAACTGATCAAGGTCAAGGCCCTGGAGAAAAATTTTGTTACCGCCGATGAACTTGAGCGAATGACCGAAAAAGAAGTTCTTGGCTTGATCATGCAGCCGGGCTTTTCCACCGCAGCGGAGGTGACCCATACCTCCGGCCGGGGTGTCGGTATGGATGTGGTCAAGGCCAATATTGAAAAGCTTAACGGAACCGTTGAAATTGAAAGCCAGAAAGATCTCGGTACCCGCTTCCGGGTAAAGATTCCCTTGACTCTGGCCATTATTCCGGCCCTGCTGGTAAAAGTTTCAGAAGAACTTTTTACCATACCCCTGTCAACGGTGGATGAGACTTTACGCGTTTACAAAAATGAAGTCTCCACGATTGAAGGCATAGATGTCTTCCAGCTGCGCGACGCCACAATTCCCCTGATAAGGCTTTCAGAACTTTTCGACATGCAGGCAAGCGTCACCCAAGACGAAAGAATATTCGTCGTGGTAGTCAATACCGGTGTCAAAAGGGTGGGGCTCGTAGTTGACGAGCTCATAGGGCGAGAGGAGGTTGTCATCAAGCCGCTTGAAGATTATTTGCAGGAAAACAGCGGTTTTTCAGGAGCCACGATTTTGGGAGACGGTAGTATTTCACTCATACTGGATATTTATGAGCTGGTAAATCTGTCAATAGACAAACAGGCGAAGAGAAAGACAATGGTCGCCCCCTTGTAGCGATTTGTCAATTGAATCAATCGATATCTTATCGGGCAATGGCCTGGGATGGATCGATGATGCGCGAGTTGGAGCAGACAGCAGGTTAATATGGCCACTACGCCTCGGGACAAAAGCCGTCAAGAGGGTTTTGCCGGAACCCTCAGAAACATCCAGTTGACCGATATCATCCAAATGTGCTGTTTGGCCGGCGCAAGCATGATGATCAGGGTCAGCCAGGGGCAACAGCAGGGGACGATTCATATCGTCAATGGTGAAGTTCTCCACGCTGAATGCGGTTCGCTGGTGGGAGAAGATGCATTTTTTGGCATCCTGCAGTGGGAAGGAGGCAGTTTTGAAACCTTGGATGCGCAGCCCATCGAAAACCCATCCATTCAGAAAAATTGCCAGTTCTTGTTGATGGAGGCGGCCCGCTTAATCGATGAGCAGCAAGCCGGTCAAACAGAGGAAGAAGGAGAAGCAGCCGAAGATTTTGAGGAACCTGGCCCGGAGCGCCTGCGGGTGATGATTGTCGATGATTCGGCCATAATGTGCAAGATCCTGTCGAGCATGTTGCGGGCCGATCCGGGTATTGAAGTGGCGGGGATCGCGAAAAACGGGGAGCAAGCCCTGGAATTGCTTCAAAGGCTTTCACCCGACCTGATCGCACTCGATGTGAACATGCCGGTAATGGACGGCAGCACGGCTTTGAAGCACATAATGATCCAGAGCCCCTGCCCGGTATTGATAATGAGCAACCTTGTTCAGAGTGCTTACGGTACTATTCTCAATTTCCTCAACTTGGGAGCCGTCGATTTCGCAAGCAAGCCTGTAAACGACAAGAACATTCTTCTTCAGCAACAAAAGATCGTCCAGCGGATTCACCTGGCAGCGGCCGCAGATGTTCGGCGCTTCCGGCGCTTCCGGCCTGCAAAAATTCCGCCGGATTTGAAACTGGATCCTGCCGATACCGACCCGGCCGGTGACTTGGTGCTGGTTTTGTCCGGTACCGGCGGCTATCTGGAAGCGGTTCGCCTGCTGACTTCCATGAAGGGAGACCTTCAGGCCGCCGTGGTCGCCACCGTATCGGCTCCGCCCCTTTTTTTACCGACCCTGGTTGAATATTTGAACCCCCGATGCCGGTTCCAGGTAAGCGAATTGACCGATCAGCAGCGGCTTGTCCGCCACAATTGTTACCTGACTCCGGTTGGAGCGTCGCTGGCAATAGAGTGTGACAGCGGACAGGAACCGTTTGTACACAAGTCAGATACGCCTGCCGGCAATGACTACCTGCTGCTTTCAGGCGATGACTACCTGCTGCCTTCAGCCGCTCGATGTTTCGGAAAACGTTTATCGGTGGTCCTGCTGTCGGGGGCCGTATATGATGGGGCTGAGCTTGCAGAGGTGATCGAAGGCGGGGGCCAAATAATTACTCCTCCTGCAAAAGAGTGCATCATTGCCCGGTCGATTGAAAAAGCGATCAAGGCCGGATGGGTGCAGGAGACGGTGAAGATTGATAAAATGGCTGATTGGCTGGCAAAGCGGCATGCGGCCGGGACTTGGGGCGGCTAATCAATCACACACGGGAGCAAACATTGACTGAGGATAAGATCAAGGCGCTCATAATCGATGACGCGATGTTGATGCGCAAAGCCATTGCCGATATCTTGACCTCGGATCCTTCCATCGAGGTTGTCGGTACCGCCAAAGACGGACTGGAAGGCTTGGACAAGATCCGCAAATTACATCCGGACGTCATAACCCTGGACATCGACATGCCCCGCATGGACGGCTTGACGGCAATCCGCCACATAATGATAGAATCGCCGGTTCCGGTGGTGGTGTTGAGTTCTTTGTTCAGCGATGGGGCTGTGACTTTCGAGGCTTTGCGACTCGGGGTGGTGGACTTTGTGCCTAAACCTTCAGGAGCGGTTTCGGTAGACCTGGAACGGGCTCGCCGGCAAATCATAGACCGGGTCAGGATCGCCAGCGGTGTAAACATGTACAACATCAGGAGGGTTAAGCTGGAACCGTCCAACCGGGATAAGGCGCAACCCGCATCCGGCCCTTCATTGCCACTTGAATTCCTGATTACAATCGGCACCAGCCTGGGAGGACCAAATACCGTCATCAGATTGCTTTCGAGGCTTGTTTCCGAGGTGCCGGCAGCTATTGTAGTGGTTCAGGAAATTGCGCCCAGGTTGCTTCCGGCCTTTGTCGAAAAGTTCGACCAACACGTTGCCTGGAAAGTTCAAGCCGCCGGGGACGGTGTGAAATTGGAACAGGGATGTTGTTACATAAGTTCCAACCGCGTAGCTACCGCAGTGCGCTCGGACGGAGATGGTAAATTTTTCCTGGAATTGGCCCCGGAGGTCGACCGGCCCTTGAATCACATTTTCAACAGTGCCGTGGATACGTTTGGGGATAAAACCATTGGACTCTTGTTGACAGGCATAGGCGACGATGGGGCGGATGGTTTCGAGCGCATCAGGCAGGCAGGTGGAACCACCATCGCCCAGGACACGGAGTGTTGCGTTTATCCCAATCTTACCGACAATGCCATTGCAAAAGGGACGGTAATGAAAATTGTCAGCGAAAACCGGCTGCCGCAAATCCTTGCAAACCTGACAGGACTGGTTCCAATTTGATGCCGTGCCGGTCTTCCCTGATAATGCCACCAAGGAGCAGTCATGATAGTCGTTTGTCCAAACTGTTTTACACGATACAAGCTGACCGGAGAACAAACTCCCGCCGCCCGGTTCCAGGCACGTTGCAGCAAGTGCGGCCAGATTTTCACCGCCTATCGACCGGTGGAGGTGGAACAGATTCCTTTCGTCGACTTGGAGCAGAGCAGGAAAAAAACGGCTGACAGTTCAGTTATCGCCGTCAGCAACCAGAAGGGCGGAGTAGCCAAGACGACGACCTGTCTCAATCTGGGAATTTCACTGGCGCTTCACTCCAAGAAGGTGCTGTTGGTGGATTTCGATGTCCAGGCCAATCTGACGATTTCCCTCGGCCTGGCTCCCGCAAAATCGATTTATGATTTGATCACAGGAAAAGTGGATCGACTGGATACTTTGATTCAGGCAACCAAATATGAAGGCTTGTCCATTTTACCTTCCGCCAAGAATTTGGTTTTGTTGAACAAAAAGTTTTTCGGAGCCCGGAATTTCGAGTTTATTTTAAAAGACCGCCTGGCGGAATTGAAAGATGATTTCGACTATATTATCATTGATACGCCCCCTTCGATTGAACTGTTCACCTTGAATGCGTTGACTGCGGCCGGGCTGACCATCATTCCCACCCAGTGCGACTACCTGTCGACCCATGGAATAGAACAAATCCTTAAATTGATAAAACTCGTGCGTTCGAAGACCAACTCCACTTTAGAGGCAAGGGTCCTGATAACCATGTTCGATCCCCAAAGTACGGCCTCACGCCTGATCAGTAAAAAAATAAAAAGGCTTTACGGAGATATTACTTTCCAGACCTTGATCGAGATGGACCATCGGGTCAGGGAGGCTCAGATAATGAGCATGCCCGTAATTCACTACAACAAACAGAGCAAGGCCGGGCGACAGTATCTCAAGCTGGCCAAAGAACTCATCACCTGATACCGAATTTCCATGAATAGCAGAAAACCGTTTCGCTACAGCCTTCAACGGACCATGATAATCTATTTCCTGCTGGTGGGATTTGCCTCCATGCTGGTGGGAGTGGAATTCATCCTTGATACCCACAGCAGTAGCCTGGAAAGTGAGCTTATCTCCAATTGCGGGAAGTACAGCAGCGGTGAGATAGACCGGGCGACCCTCCTGTCTCCCATAGACCGCCTCCGCAACAAGGCGATCTTGATGGTAGTCATCGTATTGGTGGTAATGATTATCGTGCTGACCATGTTTGTCAGGAACATAACCGAGCCATTGCAACACATGATAGAGGTGTCCCGGGAACTTTCGAAAGGAGATTTGAATCACAGCGTCAGGATTGAGGCCGACAATGAACTGGCACAGCTTGGCAGGGTGATAAACGAGATGGCCAGCAACTTGCAGGAGATAATCCTGCTGTCCAAACAGATGTGCCGTTCCGGTGAGAGATTTGCCCGCAAGGCCGAGGTGCTGCTTGGTGACGGCAGGATTGATGAGGACAGGACCAGGGAATTGAAGACGATCATAGGCAAAATGCATTCAGAGCTGACGACCTTGAACGAGGTCATCGAATTTTTCAATATTTACACCGTGGAGCAAGGCCAAGATGGCGGCTGATTGGCTTGCCCTGCCGGCCGGTATCATTATCGCCGCCGTTGTGTCCGCAGTTGGCATCGGAGGTGGAATCCTCTGGATGCCGTTTTTGCTGTTGTTGATGAAATTGGGCAAAGATACGGTTGTTTTGACTTCCCTGCTGATCCAGGTGGCCGGGATGGGATCGGCCACCCTTGCCTTTTGGTACCGGCAGATGGTGGTAAGGACGCTGGCAGCGGTTCTGCTGGTGGCGGCCATTCCCGGACTGGCCCTGGGAGCGATCCTGGTCGGTATGCTCAGCATGGCGAACCTGCAGTTGATTTTGGGTGCCTTGACCCTGGCGACCGCCTTTTTATTCGTATCTTCCGGGCAGGGTTATACCGAAAAGGGTGGAAAACGGATTGAGGTGAAGGCCTTTCTGCCTTACAGTTGGCTGGTGACAGTCATGGCCGTGGCCAGCGGAATGCTGAGTATCAGTATCGGCGAATGGTTGATACCTTTGTTGCGTGGCAAGCTGGGGTTGAAAATGAATTTCGCGGTGGCCACCAGCATCGCAACCATATTTGGTGTCTGTGTGGCGGCAGCCTCGATTCATCTGGCAATGGGAGCGCGGGCCGATATGGGTATTTTGGCATGGGCCGTACCGGGAGTCTTGGTGGGCGGCCAGATCGGTCCCAAGATCAATGAAAGGATCAATGACCGCAAGCTTAAAGAGATTTTCATCTTTTTACTGACCCTGATTGCCATTCACATGATTTACAATGCCTACTGAGGCTTTACCCGCTGGGGTAATACCACAAGGTGCCCGGCTCTTGGAGTAACTATGAAGTTGGCGCGTTTTCATACCAGCGTAAGTTTCCTGGTCCTGATCCTGGTATGGGAGATCCTGGCCCGCTTCAGCGGCTGGAGCCGATACGTTTTCCCGGACCCCCTGACGGTGGTTGCCAGCATGGCCGAACTGATTCAAAACGGCACATTGCTGAAGCATACCATCGCCAGCCTGTACCGTGTAACCTGGGGTTTTTACCTTGCCATTGTATTTGGGATTCCCCTTGGGATCCTGTTGGGAAGGATTACGATCCTGCACCGCATGACCAATCCCCTGATCCAGTTTTTGCGGCCCATATCACCCCTTGCCTGGATTCCACTTTCTATGCTCTGGTTCGGTATAGGTGACCGGCCGGCCATATTTTTGATTTTCCTGTCGAGTTTTTTCCCCCTGACCGTATCCACTACTATCGCTGTGCGCAATATCAATCCCACCTACTTTCAGGTTGCAGCCAATTTCAATTTCTCAAGATTTGAGACTATTTTTCGTCTGATCGTACCGGCCATAGTCCCGGAGGTTGTCACCGCTCTGCGGATTTCAGTCACCATCGCCTGGCTGGTGGTAGTGGCTGCCGAAATGATCGCGGTCCAGTCGGGTCTGGGATACTTGATCCTCGACGCGCGCAACGCCCTTCGGATGGATTATGTCATGGATGGAATGATAGTGATCGGGCTGATCGGTCTGCTTTTGGACACTCTGATGAAACGATTGGCAAAAATTGAATCCGCCCGCTGGGGTACCCAGGCCCGCTGAAGGAATTAAAAGGAGAAAGATGGCCGAAATCAGACTGGAAAACCTCAGCAAAGAATACGTCAATCGCCGCCGGCGTCGCAGAAGCCGCCAGGAGCCTTACCAGAAACCAGGCGACCGGGTTTTGGTGCTGGACGGGATCAACCTCGAATTCAAAGAAGGTGAAATGGTCTGTATCCTGGGACCGTCGGGTTGCGGTAAATCGACCCTGCTGAGGATAATCGCCGGCTTTGATCGTCCCACGGCAGGACGGGTTTTTATCGGCGGCAAGGAAGTTTGCGGACCACGCTCGGATTCAATTTTCGTTTTCCAATACAGTGGGCTGTTACCCTGGATGACAGTGGCCGAAAACGTGGGCCTCGGATTGCGCCACTTGAAAGACCCCCAGGAGAAGGCGGACAAGATCCGGGAATACATCGAAATGGTGGAATTGGAAGGCTTCGAGTCCTATTATCCCCACCAGCTTTCAGGAGGGATGTTAAGAAGGGCCGAGCTGGCCAGGGCCCTGGCGGTCAATCCCAGCTTGCTGATAATGGATGAGCCTTTTTCAGGGCTTGATTTTCTGACTCATATGAAAATGCGGGAGGAGGTGGTCAACATGCATGAGTTTTTAGGCAAGACCACCTTGGTGGTGACCCACGACATCGACGACGCCTTGATAATGGGAGACAGGATAGTTGTGCTGAGCGGCCGTCCATCTACGGTCAAGCTCGAGCAGACTCTCGATTTCCCCAGGCCCAGAGATTTTGAACGTTCCCCCGAACTGAGCCGGCTCCGGAGCGAGATTTTCCTCATGCTTGGAGTTCCATATGCAGTATGAGCATCCAGGCCGCAAGAAGAAGATCCGGATTCCGTTGAGCGTAATGCTGGTTTTGCTGTCGCTGATCTGGCTGGCAGCTATTTCCTGGTTGCATTACTTTTTCAACTCAACGCGGGATACCCGTACGGTTGTCAAGATGGGCTACATGCCGGTTGTTACCAATTTGGCAGCTCCCTTGCTGGATTATGCCAGCAAAGACGGCAGCGGGATCCGTTTCCAGGCCTTGAAGTTTGCCTCCTTTGCCGAGATGGCCGAAGCCCTGCGTAACGATAAAATCCAGGCCGCGTTTATCATTGCGCCCCTGGCGATCGTTTTGCGCCAGCAAGGGGTCGATGTCAAGGTGGTATATATCGGCAACCGCCACGAAAGTACGATGGTTGTCAAAAAGGGTATCGGAGCCTCGATCCTGGCCGATTTACGGGGCCGGACGGTGGCCGTTCCCATGCGTTACTCCGGCCATAACCTGGCTCTCTTGCTTCAGATGGAAAAACAATCCATTGAAGGTATAAAAATCGTCGAAATGAATCCTCCGGATATGGCTTCCGCCCTTGCTACAGGAGCCCTGGATGCTTACTTCGTGGGTGAACCGTTTGCCGCCCAGACATTGAAAAACGGAGATTCAGACAGGTTGTTTTACGTTGAAGAGATCTGGCCTGGTTTTATCTGTAATCTGATGCTGGTGAAAAACAGCTTCATAAAAGGGCATCGCCGGATAGTTGCCCGGTTGGTGCAATCTGCTGCAAGATCAGGGTCTTGGGCAAGGAAAAATCCCCACCGCGCGGCCCGGATCGCATCCCGCTATTGGGGACAGCCGGAGGAATTGGTTTACTACGCCATGACCACACCTGCCGATCGGATTGTCTACGATCGTTTCATCCCCATCAAGGATGAACTCGAAAACCTGGCCCGGCTTATGGTGCATTTCGGACTGGGGTTTTCAGATACGGTTGAAGGATTGGTGGCAGACGAATTCGCCCGCCATGCTGACATGGAAGGGATCACAGATATAAAGTCTATAATCAAGGCCCCTAAGACGTCTTTCTGAACCTGGATAATGAAATTACCTTTTTCAGGTATTTAAAGTGCATGATCCGGGCTGAAAGGATCCGCTTCTCCAAGTCAAGTGGGGTTGAGACGGCTTTCATCCTGGCTGGATCAAACCTTTTGGAATTGTTTCAATTCGGCCTCGATTTCCCGGACCTTCAGCTTCAAGGCTTCCAGTTCTTTTGCAAGGGAAGAGGTGGCTTTAGCGACTGCTTTTTCGATCTCATTCAAAACATCCGTGCCGAGTCCCTGTCCGCCGGGCGTTTTGGAAGATTCAGCGGCCCGACCCCGGCGCTTGCTTTCCACCTGTTGCTTGAGCTGTTTGAATTTGCGGATTTCGGCCGCCACAATCGACTTTTTTCTTTTTTCAGATATCTTGCCGGAAGAAACCACTTCCTCCAGGCTTTTGAAAACAGACATTACCCTCTTGATCGCTTCAGGGTGGGCCTGGGCTTTTCGTTTTTTGATATATTTACCCAAAGAATTGAGCATCCTGAGCATTGCGTGGGTATACTGGTCATCCCGGTAAGTGTCCATGAGGGCGGCGACACTTTCTTCGAGGTCAGCCAGGCAATCGTCGGTAATTTCCCAATCGATGGACAGTACCACCGATTTGAGTTGCTCGAGCGGGTTTGGGGCGGGACTGTTGCCCGTGGTCTTTTCCGTGGATAAAGTTTCGTCATCGCCAAAGAAATCATCCAGTTGGTTTTCAATGTCACTGACCAAGCGTTCTTCATCACTTCTTTTATCCACTTGGGCCTCCCTATTGAATTTCCTCTTGTACCGCTAAGATTGTGATTGAAATTGCCTTCTTGACTGTTTGGATCACATTGTCGCCCCTGATTGCACTGGCCGGGAAACTTGGAGCCTTGAGGCGGCTGTTGAGATCGTTTTCCAGGGTTTCGATGTCCAACAAGGGTATGCCGCTTGCCGCAAGATCCCGTTTGTTGTACTGCATGACAACCGGAAAACTGTAAAGGTCGATATTGTGAAAAGCCAGGTTCTCTTCCAGGTTTTTGAGCGAATTTATATTTTTCCCGCGCATAACTTCCATTGAGTCTGCCACGAAGACCACACCGTCAGCACCCTTGAGAACCAGCTTCCGGGTTGCATTGTATTTTACTTGGCCTGGAACTGTGTATAGTTGAGTCTTGATTTTATAGCCTTTTATTTCCCCCAGAGCAAACGGCAGAAAGTCGAAAAAGAGGGTCCTGTCACCATGAGTCTTGATACTGACCAAATCGGATTGAATCCGATGCCTTATTTTGCTGAAGATATATTCGAGGTTGGTGGTTTTTCCTCCCCTTCCAGGTCCCACGTAGACTATTTTTATCTGGACTTCCTTTTTCTTGATATTGATGACCGCCACGCAGGCATACCTCGCTTAGGTACATGCTACCCTGGCTAATTAACAGTGTATTAAAGCAGGATTCAGGAAGTTTGAGTCTTTTGAAAAATTTGTCCTATCTTTTCAATCGATTCATCTACCTTCAACCGTAAATAGCCCAGGGAGACGTCGTTTCCGAAAATGGTGACCAGCAGGAAATCGTCCAGCACTTTGCTGAAATGGATGTTTTCATTTTTCCCCTTGTGAAACAGCAGGGCAAAATCGTCTTCGCCGATTATAGCGGCCATGGCGCAAACTGCTCCAAAATTACCCGCTGCCAAAGCAGCCAGGGAATAAATATCATGTCCTACCTCTCCGTTATCCAGGTTGGCGATGATATTGCCGGCCATGTCGATGAGGATGACACACTTGAGCCCGAGCTCCATCAAGTCTTCCTGCAATACTTTTTCGATGCCATCTAGCTGTTCTTGATCGAGTATATACGACAATGCGTCTCCTCCTTGTTTTGGATGATACGGGCACTCCAAGCCTGCCGGAAGGCGAACGAAGGGCGGCTGGTAACGTTGATATCAGGTAGCCAGAGTATAGAAAAATGAGTTGCGGCTGTCAAACAAAAACATCATAGTCAATTATGCCGCTATGTTAGCACGTGTAGTACCCCACCGCTCAGGCTGCATGAGCAGGGGGGGACAGATCCTGCCATAAAATCAGTTCAGGCGCCTTGCCTCGAATTGAGCCAAAGTTCCGGCAATCAATCTGTCCGTGTTTTTAAAAGCCGCTGTTTGTTCCGGCAGTTCATTGATGGGGACCATTTCGGAAACTGCTCTGGCTACTGCACCGTCCCAGGCAATGGCTCCAAGATCCCGGGCCTCGATGGTCAGGTATTTTTGAGCCACCATTTTAATGATCCGGGCCGCCTTGCGTTCATTATCGTCCCTGACCATATTGGTTATCAGCAAAGGACGGACATTGCTTACAGCGTCCCGTAAAATTCGGCCGTAGCGGGTTCCACTGGTATGTTCGACCGCCGACAGCAGTTCCTGGATGGTACGCAGCTGGTTTTCATTCTTGGGATCCATGGCGGCTTTGACAAGTTCCAGGATAGATGGTTTCTGGCTCACGGCCCTGGTCAAACGCCGGTAGACCGCATTGCGCACAAAGGCATAGGCATTTTGGATAGACACCGGCTGAGCTGTCAGAACCACCAGCGGGAAATGGGCGATCAGGAAGAAATCCAGAACATTGAAAGATGCACCGGCCCCAAGGTCGAGTACAACGTGATCGGCCGGCAAAGCCTCAATGCTTCTGAATATTTTAGTCTTCTGGGCGTACTGGAGGTTGGCCATGGTCAGGACTTCACTCGCACCGCAGATCAGCTTGAGATTGTCGACCTGGGTGTTGAGGCAGATCTGTTGCAATTGCTTATACTTGCGGCTTAGAAAATCATTCAGCGTCCTGGCAGGGGCTTTTATACCCATCAAGGTGTGGAGGTTGGCCGCTCCCAGGTCGGCATCCACCAGGACGGTCGAATGACCCCTGCGGGCGAGATTGATCGACAGCAAAATGCTTACGATGCTCTTGCCGACGCCGCCTTTCCCACCGCCAACCGCCCAAATAAATGGTGAGTTCGTTCCAGATGAAAAATGCGTGCTTTGCCGATCCTGTCGTGCTGTTTTGTTCATTGACCCTGGTTTGCCCCCCGTTGCGGTTGAATGATTGACTCCCACAATGACCATAATAGGTTTTGTTCGCCGATGCTGCCAAGGCAATATTCCTCCAGCAATTCACGGTCTGCATCTTCCAGTTGGTAAAACTTGACACCCAGCAATACGGGTGAGCGGGCCCCGTTTTCACAATGCTTCCAGACCACGATACCCTTTAAATCCAAGTAAATGGTATTGTTGAGCAGGTCTAGGCGGATAAAGATCTTTTGACCGTCGTCCGGCCACTGCTCCGGCAGGTTGCTTGGAGACACCGGCTCGATGCAGGTCCCCCCCAGTGACAAGTCAAGGGCTATGCCCTCATGAGGCCCGCTCCGGTCGTTGGCCTCTTTGCCGAGGGTGAAGGTGACCTTGGTCGGCAGGCCGTAGCGACGATTGCGCCTTACTGTTTGCCAAGGCCTTGGCTGGCGTCGGCCGGCCTTGTGGAGCCGGCGTAGCAGTTTTTCGATGTTGGGATGTTTGTTGCAAGCGGCGCGCAATACCGGCTTGGCTATCTTGACCAATTCGACGTCTGTCAGGGCTTTGATGGTGGCCAGACAAGCCGTTTCCCGGTCCAGGGGAAAGATATCTCCAAAAATATCGTTGGCCCCTATCAAGGTGGATGTCTTCGGCTTGGATGCGGGATAAGATTCTTCCAGGGTCCCGCTGACAACGAAAAAAACTTCCTTGGCAGGATCTCCGGCTTTTTTAACATCCTGTCCGGCCGCCAGCTTGACCCGCACGAACCTGCGCATCACCGTTACCAGCTCAGGGTAAGCCAAGCGGGCAAAAAAACGTTGCAGCGGGTTGTTCTCGGCATCCCCTTCATGGAGCAGGGTGTGAAAGGCCCTGCCCTGGGAGTGATCCGGTTTTTGTAAACTCCATTGAAGGATCTTGGTTACTATGGCTTGCAGGTTCATACCGGCTGCAATGAATCCTTCTGCGGCTTGACCATATACCTGGTAAGCTTCTGCCGTTTGGCCATCTTCCAACAGCAAGTC
>JALVRI010000247.1 GCA_027031325.1 Desulfobacteraceae bacterium | reverse complement strand
TCTTCCACGGTAACCTTTACCTCAAGGTCGGGGTCATCGTGACCATGTTTTTGGCCGGCCTTTTTCCGGGGGCCCTGTTTGCCAGCCGCCTCGATCGCCCGCTGGGCTGGTTGATGGTGTCCGACCTTGTTCTGGCGACCGTGTTGGCCTTGGTGGGAGGCACCGTGGCTCTGACAGGTGCCGGACTTCCGGAAGTCTTCTTCTATTTTGCGGGACTGGCGGTGTCTTTGCTGGCCGGTTTCCAGTTTCCACTGGCTTTCAGGATCACCGGCAGCACCCGGCGGCAGGCGGCGGCCCTTTTCGCCGTTGATGTCCTGGCCGCTTCTGTCGGCACTCTTGCCACCAGCCTGGTGCTGGTGGTTTACCTGGGGCTTTTGCCGGCTATGAGCGTTTTGGTGGCCCTCAAGATTGCCGGGTTGCTGATGATGGGAAGACGATATGGTTTCAAAGGGCAGAAGACGTTTTTTACTGGCTAGCCTGGCGGTTGCCGCCGGTGCTTCAAGGAGCCTGGCCTTCCGGCCCGGTGCCCGGAAAGACCGGGATCCGGTTTGCCGGGAAGACATCCGGGGTCATGTCTTCCGGGGTGATGGCCCGGGAAAACCATGGCGTTGGTCTTGCGAAGGTTTCAGCTACCGGCGCTCGGCCGACGGGACGGTGACCTGCGGAATCTGTCCCCATCGCTGCCACCTGAAACCCGGCGATCGCAGCGTCTGCCGTTCCAAGGTCAATATCGGCGGCAAACTTTACAGCCTGGCCTACGGCAATCCGTGCGCCGTCCATGTCGATCCGGTGGAGAAAAAACCGCTTTACCATTTTTTACCCGGTAGCCGGGCTTTTTCGATTGCCGTTGCCGGCTGCAATTTTCGATGCCTCAACTGCCAGAACTGGGAGATCTCCCAGGCGCGTCCCCGCGATGTGGAGCACATTGAACTGTTTCCGGCCCAGGTGGTGGCCGCCGCCGGACGGAGCGGGGCTGCCTCGGTGGCCTACACTTACTCCGAGCCGATTTCCTTTTTCGAGTACATGCTGGCAACCAGCCGCCTGGCACGGGCAGAAGGGATCAGGAACCTCTGGATTTCAAACGGTTACATCAACCGCAAGCCCCTTGAAACCCTGTGTCGCTTTATCGACGCGGCCAACGTCAACCTCAAGGCTTTCAGCAACCAGGTCTATCGCTGCCTCAACGGCGGGCGCCTGAACCCGGTGCTCAACACCTTCAAGACCTTGCGTGACCACGGGGTGCACTTCGAGATCACCAATCTGGTGGTGCCGGGCTATAATGACAAACCGGATATGGTGAAACGGATGTGTGCCTGGATCCTGGAGAACCTTGGCGCCGACCGGCCGCTGCACCTGCTGCGCTTTTTTCCGCGCTACAAGCTGGATCGTTTGCCGCCCACTGCGCCGGCGACCCTGGAAAGACTGCGCAAAGTCTGCCGGGACGCCGGCTTGCATTACGTCTATATCGGCAACGTGCCCGGCCACCCGGCCAACCACACCTATTGTCCCGGATGCGGCAAGCTCGTCGTGCGGCGCCATGGCTTTGCGCGCCCGGAGGTCCACCTCCAAGGCGGCAAGTGTGTTTTTTGCGGCACCGCCGTTGCCGGGGTTTGGGAAAAAGGCTGAAAGGCTTTTTGCAAGACCGGAAAAGGATGGATCAGCCGGCAAATGACTATAATCCGGGATAATCATCAGGCCTCCAGCACGTCAAACCTGAATTGCGCACGCAAGATAAGGTAATAAAATAAATTGCAACCACAATCTGTATGTGTTATTTTCGATAAAATAGCCTGCGGGCTGGCTCAGGCCGGGTCCACAGGCGGCGCGCCGAGTTACCTTGCAGTCATACCCTCCGTGTTTCCCATCCCGATTGTATGACGGCCAGAGTGTTTCTTGGTTAGCCTTGCGGGCGATCCATGGACCATCGATTGGCATGGGTTTGGCGGGCGGCCCGGATGCCGCCGTATAGTAATCTCAAAACAGAAAAGGCGATTTTACAATGAGAGCGTATCGCGCGTACCTGACCATGGCCGCGTGTTGCCTGGTTTTGATAGCCATGGCGGTGGCGGCCATAGCCGGGGATAAAACGCCGGATCAAAAAAAGGGAGAAAAGAAAATGACGGTTGCAGAAGGAAAAACCATAGGTATCGAATACACCCTTACCCTGGATGACAAGCAGGTGGTGGACACCAACGTGGGTGGCCAGCCCTTGACATACGTCCAGGGTTCCCACCAGATCATTCCCGGTCTGGAAAAGGCTCTTGAAGGGATGACTGTGGGAGATACCAAGAAGGTTACCATTGAACCCGATCAGGCATACGGCCAGGTCATCAAAGAAGCCATTATCGAAGTCGACAAGGATCAAATGCCCGAAGAGCTTTGGAAAGTCGGTGCCCAGGTCCAGGCCCAGGGCAACGATGGCCGGATTCTGCGCGGCAAGGTTGTCGAGTTGAAGGAAAAGACCGCCGTGGTAGATTTCAATCATCCCCTGGCAGGCAAAACCCTCCATTTCGATGTCAAGGTGCTGAGCATCCAGTAGTTCTTGAAGGACTTGGAAAATTTAAAGAGCCGGGCCGGTTTCCGCCGGTCCGGCACCCTCCTCCCAATCCCCTCTCTTTGTCCGGCGCCCATCTAACAGGCTGTTGCAAAACGTCATGAGCGCAGGTCAGACAAGGCGAAATCCGACCAAAAAGCCGCTGTTTATGGTAATGAATGAACATTTTGGGGAGGATTATAACGCCCTATGGCCAAGCGTAATAATTTTTCAACAGCCTGCTGGGTCTTGACACTTTTCCCGGCTTCTGTTCAAATCAACTTAAATCCTCGTTCTAAAAACCGTTGATAAACCGTGACTGCCGGAAACCTGCAAGCGCATCGGGGCTTGGTGGCAGCCCTGCCTGGGGAGTCCGCAATGGTTTTGATATCCCGCTTCAGACGGGCGGCGGCCTTTTTGGAAGGCCTGGATGCTTCCCAAAGAGCAAGGGTGGATTCGGCTTGCCTCAGGATTAAGAAGGCACAGCAGGCAATTTTGCTGCGGGGCGCCGCTTACCTGGAACACTGCGGCCGGGTTTGCCGGGGACTGTGCTGCCGCAACCTGAAAGTCGATGAAATTGTAAGCCTTTACGATTTCATCCTGGTGCTTGCCTCGGCACCTTTGTCGGCGGACCTGATTGCCGAGCGTGCCCGGGCCGCCAAGGGGCTGCAAAACGCCGATTGTGTCTTTCTCAAGGACGGTAGCGGTCCCTGCCTTTTCCCGGAAGACCTGAAACCCGAGCGTTGCATTGCAAGTTTCTGTTTCAGTACCGGGTTGATCAGGCGCGAGCTTTCCTGCTTGCGGAGAAGTTTTACCCGCCTGGTTGTATTGGTCTGGTGGTGCCGCTTTCAGGGTTGGTGTTTTCCTGCCAAAGTGCTGATGCCCTAGTTTTCTTGTCGGTTTCAGCGCTTTTTGGGACCCGCGGGTCATCGAAGCGATCAGACCTGCCATCATGGTTCTATTTGCGGGACAATTTCTTGTTGAGCGGCGGCAGGTTGTCGTCTTGGGAATTGGTGTCTTGGATGTGTCAACCAGCTCTGGACAACACCTGGCGATATAAATTCGGCCCCTTGGCAGGCCGATCGGCTTGTAGGAATCGATTTTATCATTTTTGGGTTTGATGGCTTTCATGTATAATGCGTGACCAAGGACAAAGGGGATGTGGTGCTGAGCGCAAAAATCGGCCGGCCAGTACCAGCAAAAGACGCATTCGACACCTACGACGATATCATCCAGATAGGGAAAGATCAGCTTAAAGAACAGTTCCGGGTCGGTTTTGATATTTTCGTGCACTTTGGTTTCGCCCTTTTGGTCCAGGATGCAGACGTACATTTTGCGAGCGTTTAGATAAATGCCGCAGTAATATTGATGTTGTTGGGTTAGAATTTTATCGGTTGGCCCCTTAGCTTGAGAAGGCCATAACCAGTATCAAATCGCTGAAGCAGTCCGTCTCGTCTTGAAAGGCATACAGCTCTCCGCAGGTTATAAAGTCATCATATATTTCTTGAAATTGGCTTCAGTAGATTTAGCTATAGAGCGTGTGAAACTACGCGTTTCTAAAGGGGGCCATAATGTACCTATAAGGGATATAAAGCGTCGTTTTGAAAGAAGCTGGATTAACTTCCAAGAAATATACAAACAATTGGCAGACGAATGGATAGTTTTTAATACTTCTACTGACAAACCATCGATTATTGACCGGTCGAGGTGATGATATGGGAAAACAGAATCAAGATTACGCAACAATGGGTCTAAAGGCACTGAGTAGAGCAGTACAGAAAGCTATAGCTGAAGCAAAAAGGAAAAATTTAAAGATACCAATTTGGAAAAACGGTAAAATTGAATATATAAGTCCAGAAATTAACACATAATCTCTATATGGCTTTCGGTTGTAAATAGAAAAACTACTCCTCTAGATCGGAAAATCCGGTAAGATGATCATATCTTCCGTCTTTGCGTCGGATATCTTGCCAAACGGCTCGTTGGTTCCGACTTGCGCCTTATAGCACGGGAGTCAGAGCGAACAATATATCGCTTCTACACCAAACATCTATCGGGATTGACTGATCGATCAAAGAGGATCTTTGAGAATCAGCGTGCTGTCTTTGCAAGGCAGCATCAGAATTGAGGTTTCCCAAAATTGTAGACACACCAAAGATCCAACGTGTAATAAGGATCAGGAGGTGTGCTTAAGAAAAAAAGAGGTAGATTTGGAGAATCAGATAAGGCAAATTGAATCTTTCTTTTCACGTTTTAAGCAGCATCCTGTGAAATGCTCAATCTATGCTATTATTTCTTTTATACTATTTATATTGGGCTGTTATGTTTCTGGCTTTTTTGGAGAAAAAGGAAGAAAGTCAGCCTTATATGAACAAATTATAGTACCTGATGCAAAGCCGGAATCTGATATATTTGAAGATGGATGGACAACTTATCACCGTTATCGGCTGAACAAAAAATCCCCTGTTCCCTTTGAGGTCGGCAATTGCCCCAGCACTAGTTGCTACCGTTTTTCTTTAGGACCCAGGAAAATCGAAAATGGTGTACAAATTCAAACCATTTATTTAGCAGGGGGAGGATTTGAAAAACATATAAGACATCTGGAATCTGACGTGAAATATCCATTCTATAATGTATTTATTGAATCCAAAGGCGGTCGTTTAAGTATACCTGTAAGAGGTGGGCCAATGTTTGCTGAACTTGGTCTTTTTAGAGGAGCAAGTTTACGCATTAGGGCGATTGATCAAGACATTCTCTTAGTTGTCGAAGATGATCGAATTAATTATCTAACCGTTGGTGTTGCTATCTATGATGGGACTTATTGTGAGCTTTATCGAAAAGGTCTGCTTCCGCCATCAAGAAAGATACCCGAATGTGAAGAATAGAAAGCTTTACGCCAACATTTTTTGAATTGGACACCAAAAAGCGGCGCTGCTGATGGGTAGCATTAGCAGGATAAATGTAATTCAGTCGGTCCTGAAAAAGTATATTTATAGTTGAATTTATTGGTAATTATATCCAAAACATGCTAGAAGCCATCTCAAAAAAAACAGAACCAATTAAGTTGGAGATACTCATAACCAACTGAAATTATATCTAATGTGTCGTC
>JALVRI010000246.1 GCA_027031325.1 Desulfobacteraceae bacterium | reverse complement strand
CTGTGTTTTTTAGGCTCCATGCGGATCTTCTCCTTCGCCGCCCATTTCGAGGGTGAGCACGTTACGCCCGCCCCGGCGGGTGTAACCCACCTGCTCCACCAGGTTACGCAGCATGAAAATGCCCAGCCCTCCCACCTGCCGCCGGCTCACCCGGCTTTCAAGATCCGGCCGGTCTGCTTCCAGGGGATTGAATGCCTTCCCCTTATCACTGATCTTAAGGACCAGGCCGCCGGAATCGCGGCAGCAACACTCAAGGCGCACCTTGCCCTGACCGGCGGGGTAGGCATAGCTGCAAACGTTTACCAGGGCCTCTTCCGCCGCCAGCTCGAGGTTGTGAACACTTCTGGCTGCAAGCCCGCAACGCCGGGCGCAAGCGGTGACAAATTCCAGCATCCGGGGCAGGTTTTCCAGCCGGGCCTCAAGCTCAATCGTATCCGGCATTGTTCCGTCTTCGGCCGCCGCTTTCAAAGCTGTCCGAAGGCCGCGGCTGCAGAAGGGTAAATTTCGAGGATGCCCGCAAAGCCGGTCATCTCGAACACTTCCCTGACCGGCTCGCTCAACCCGGCCAGCAGCAGGCGCCCATCGGCTGCCTTGAGGGCCTTGGAAATGACCAGGACACTGCGCAGGCCGGCGCTGCTGATGTAATCCACCGCCTCCATGTCCAGGACGAACCTGGCATGCCCCTTTTCCATGAGCTGCCTCATCCGGGTCTCAAAATCGGTGGAAGTCAGGGCGTCCAGCCGGCCTGATAGCTCAACCAGCATGGCCTTTTCCTTCCGGGCTGTCTTGATCTCCATCGCACCTCCGCCGTGTTGAAATTTATTCGCCAATCACCTCCGCGGCCGGGAAGCCGACCGGACACTTCAGGTCCGGGTCCCGGGCCGGGATCGCCTTGCCGCCCCCACCATCTGCCCGTCGATTGACACAACCGGCCTGCCGCCTACGGCGGTCAGGACCACCCGGGCGGCGGTATTACCGCAAAGCTCCTTGTAAGCGGCCCTGAGGGACGGAAAGTCCAGGTCCGTTAGAGCCTTTTGCAACAGTTCCAGGCGGGCCTCCAGTTCCGGATCGCCTTGCCGGCCGCGAAAGTATTCCGAAAGCAGGCGATTGTATCGCCGCCTGGTGGCTGTCTCGATACAATGCCTGCCAAGGTCGAGTTCTATTTCCGGCATGAAACCACCCCCGTTCGGGCCTCCGGGGTTCAGCTGACACTCCCCCACTCGGCCCTGACCATTTCCAGGAGCTCTTTTTCCCGCTCAAACTCCAGCTTGATGCCTTTCCATGCCGGCCGGTGCAAAAGCTTGATCATCAACATACCGTCGCTGTCGAACCAGCGCGGAAGGACCCCGGCTGCAAAGTAACCCTTCTGCCGCAATATTTCAACCGGGCCCTCGATCCAGCGCCGGCCGGTGTTGAGCCAGGCCTGAACCACCGTCGCACCCTGGTCGATCATCCTTTTTTCATGTTCGGCGTATGCCTTTTGGAAATCGCAACCTGCCTGCCAGACCGCTATCCGGGCCACCCGGGCAAAGGAGAAGTAGCTGCTCTCGATCTTGGAGACGGTACCGGCCGGGACCTTCCCGTCACCTGCTTCAAGCTGCCGCCGGTCGTCAAAACCATCGTAGAGAAAACGGAAAAGATCGGCATGCCGGCCCGGCACGTAAACCACCTGCGGCCTGGCCTTGTAAGTTCTGAAAGCAAGCAGGGCACTGACCCTCCCGGAGGCGCTGCCTTCCCTGGAATAGGCCGCCGCCGGCATCAGGTC
>JALVRI010000245.1 GCA_027031325.1 Desulfobacteraceae bacterium | reverse complement strand
GCGGCCGTACTGGTGGTGGATGCAGTTGACGGGGTAAAGGTCCAGACCGAGATGGCATGGGATTTTGCCAAGGAATTCGACCTTCCGGCCATTATATTCATAAACAAGCTGGACCGCGAACGGGCTGACTTCCAGAGAGCTTTCGACGACATCAAGCAATCTTTTGAAAAACCCCGCCCCATCATCACCCAGCTGCCCATCGGGTCGGAAGCCGGTTTCAAGGGGATCGTCGACTTGATTTCCATGAAAGCCTACCTTTACGACCCATCCGGAAAGGCAAAGGCCGGCGACATTCCTTCCGAGATGCAGGACGAGGTTGAGACGGAACGCGAGGCTCTGATCGAAAACGTGGCCGAGGCCGACGATGCCCTGATCGAAAAGTACCTGGAAGGTGAAACCCTGACTGATGAGGAAATTCAGGCGGCCCTGAAAAAGGGTACCCTCGAGCGGGCTTTTATTCCCGTGCTTTGCGGTGCGGCCACCAGGAATATCGGCGTCGATCTGCTGATGGATTTTATCGTCTCCTGCCTCCCTTCTCCCTTGGAAACCAAACCGCGAGCCGGCAAAAATCCTGACGACGACAGCCGGATCGAACGCAAGCCTTCGCCGGACGAGCCTTTTTCCGCTTTTGTCTTCAAGACCGTGGCCGATCCTTACGCCGGCAGGCTGTCGATCTTCCGGGTGGTGAGCGGGAGCCTCGGCTCCGACGGAACCTTTTACAACTCGACCAAGCAGGTACGCGAAAGATTCAACCAGCTCCTGTCCATCGCCGGAAAAGACCAGAAACCCATTTCCGAAGCCGGTCCGGGCTCCATAGTAGCCGTTGCCAAGCTGAAAGAGACCGTCACCGGAGACACCTTGTGCGATGAAGACAACAAGATCGTCTTTGAGCCGGTAGAGCCGATGCCGACCCTTATATCCTTCGCCCTGCGTCCAAAATCCAAGGGTGACGAGGACAAGATCTTCAGCTCCCTTTCCAAGCTGCTGGAAGAAGACCTCGGGCTGACCCTGGAACGGCGGGCCGAAACCAAGGAGATCATCATCTCCGGTTCCGGCCAGGTACATATCGAGGCAACCATCGAAAAGTTGAAGCGCAAGTTCAATGTTGAAGTCGTTCTCACGCCGCCCAAGGTGCCTTACCGCGAAACCATCAAGAAAAAGGTGCGCGTTCAGGGTAAACATAAAAAACAGACCGGCGGACATGGCCAGTATGGCGATTGCTGGATTACCATGGAACCCCTTCCCCGGGGCAAGGGATTCGAGTTTGTCGATGCCATTGTGGGCGGTGTCATTCCGAAACAGTATATCCCGGCGGTCGAAAAGGGAATAGTCGAAGCCTCTCAAAAAGGTGTCCTGGCCGGATTCCCATGCGTCGATTTCAGGGTAACCCTGGACGACGGCTCTTACCACGCGGTGGACTCATCCGAAATGGCTTTCAAAATCGCAGGTTCGCTGGCTTTCAAAAAGGCGGCCGAACAGGCCAACCCGGTCTTGCTGGAACCCATCATGAAGGTTACCATCACCACACCCGACGAGTTCATGGGAGATATAATGGGCGATCTGAACGGACGGCGCGGGCGTGTCCTGGGAATGGACAGTGCCGGCAAGTACCAGGTGATCAACGCCGAAGTTCCCATGGCCGAATTCCTCACCTATGCTCCGGACTTGAGGTCCATGACCGGCGGCCGCGGAATCTTTACCATGGAGTTTTCACGTTACGACGAAGTGCCGGCCCAGTTGGCCGAAAAAATCATCGAAAAGGTCAAGGCTGAAAAGGAAGGTTAGCTACCTTTTTATTTGGAATTTCCATTCGGTATGCACGGCCGCCCCGCTTTTCCGGAATGGACTGGGGGCGGCCGTGGCATGTTCCGGCTTCCAGGGCGGCCTTGCTGCTTGCAAACCGCCATGGGGGGTTGACAAAGCCTGCATGGAGACAATCCGCGGTAAAAGGCATCCCAGGCGGAGCGGAGCATGCAGCGGTTGGCGGGAGCTACCCTTTTGCCCATGGGGCAGCCCGGCAGATGAAAGCGGCCGGATTTCAGATTGCCGATATAAGTGATTCCGGTCGGTTCAGACCAGAATTTCCAGATTCCTTTTTTGGCATCCATCGCTTCTTGTTGGCGGCCGAGAAGGAGCTTGTAATATCGAAGGTTGCAACGGTGAGGAAAAAGATACGCCAATCCTGCCTGGAGCAAGCTCGCGTTTATCATGAGGCCCTCGTCGTTGTAAACATAAGCCAGCAACCTGCCGTACCTGTCATGACGCTGGTGGTCCTGTTCCAGGAAAACTCCTCCATTTCCGATCAACCTGCAATTCAGCCGCCGGGCCTCGAAAGCGTATGCTTCGGCAACCCCGTTGCAATGGTCGATTTCAGGGGCGTCTATACCGATGTACCTCACAAGCTTGCCGTTTAGCAGTAAAATGGTATCCCCGTCGATTACCCGCCTGACCAGCAAGTGTTTTCGTCGGGCTTGAAACCGGTCGGCTTGCACCCGGGGGGATCTGATTGCCGGCAGCATGCCCAGTACGATAACTGATAAACACAGGCCTTTGCCCAATAGGCGGGAGAATCGGAGAAAGCCGGTCATTGAAAAGCAACCTTCAGCCGGAAAGGCCGCAAACCTTCTCGGCGGCCCGGTCCAGCATGGCGGGCAGGCCGCCATGGATTTCAAGGTCGATTCCGAGGCAATTTTCCCAGATGCAATCGTCTTCCATACAAAGATAGAGGGCTACCTGAGGCGCATGTGTGCGGATCCAAGCTGACATCCCGGCGTATACCTCTTCACGCAGGGGCCTGAGGTAGCGCAGCTTTCCGTCCAGGCCGGGAATGAATTCCCCGTAAATAAATTTGCTGGTTGGAAATCTATTTTGGATAATACTTTTGAGAGCCGGGATGAACCTGAATGTGCCCATGCTTATCCAGACGATGCCGTCCGGATCGATCCGGCTGAACAACTTTTCCACAACCAGGCGATATTCGTCCTCCCAGCCGGGATAGATCACGATGGGGTCGAAATGGAAAGCCAGGGGATATCCCCATGCCTGGCAGGATGCCGCTGCCCGCAGTCTTGCCTCAAGGGAGGCGGTCCCCCTCTCCAGTTCGCTGATCATCCGGGGCGTGTTGAGGGACCAGGCAACAATGGTCTTACGATTGTGACTCAATGAACGCAGGCGGGAAACCGCTGTGGTCTTGGTCTTCAACTCCAGCACCAGCTTGTCCTGCCTTCCAAAGTATTCGACCAGGCGGGCGGTAAGATCGCTGTAACTTTCCCAGATCAGGCTGTCGGTGAATTCACCGGTGCCGATACGCTTCGATGGCAGTTTCGTTCCCCTCTGCTCAAGCTCGGCAAACATTGCCCCGTGGTTGACGAAAAACTGCAACAGGGGCGGATGAAAATAGACCTGCAGGATACAGTAGGCGCAATCCATGGAGCAAAAACTTGCCACGTGCAGGATCTGGTAGTCGCAGCAGGTGTAATGGCTGGTGCCGGGGCATTTTTTCAGGAAAGATCCCTTGTTCTCGGTAATCAGCAAGGTCTTTTTGCCGCTTGCCACCGGATCGGGCTGTTTGCCTACCCAGCGGTAGGCTTCTTCGGCATGATCTATCACGATTGGCGCCCGGCCGGCGGCCCTTGTGATTTTTTCCACCTCCCGGTGGCCGGCCAATTCTCTAATTACGAACAGCTTGTCAATTTGCATGATTATCGGCTGATTGACCCCGGATTATGCACTTCAAATGCCTGAAAAGAAATTGCATTGAATTGTTGCATCCTTGGCATGTATTTGTACCTGCCCTTCGCCTCGCATCTTCGCCAAACTGGTCAGCAGCAAAATCCGGGTTGAAAGAGCCGGGGTGGAATCATGATCTGAACAGCTTCATGAAAACCGGCAAAAGGATTATGATGATTACCAGTAATCCGGGAATAGTAAGGTAAGGTGCGTACCAGGGTTTGTCGGCCGATTTTGCCCTTCTGACTTCCCTGAGAAACCAGTTGCCCAACAATACGGCTGCGATGACAACCGGGACAAGTTTAAGCAGCGACGTCAAGCCGTTCATTTTTTACCCGATATTCCGTTCGACCTGCTTGGAAAAGCTGTTGCAAGTTGTTCACTAATTATCGCCCGAGGTAAATAGAAAGGCCCGGCGCCATAACTTAACCTTGTTGGTCTTCAGACAGCGTCAGGGCCTGTTCAGCCTTCATTGAGCATCGCCATTCTCAAGGTTGTATGCACCCCGTCTTTCCAAGGCCAGAGCTTGGCGATAATGGTTCCGTTTTCAAATTTTTTCTCGAACAATGTCTGCTCTATCCTTATGCCGCCCGTGTCGGCTGTGATGGCCAGGTCTTCTTCGGTCGGCTGCTGGCCGGCGGCTTTGCGGGAAGGCCCCAAAAAAGCCTCGAGCAGCTGTATCCACTGGTCGATATCGCTATTGAAGAACACCACCTCGAAAAAATCGTCACTTGAACAGCGATGCTCGTAAACAGGCAGGTCCTTACAATAAGCGACAATCTCTTTTAGCTGTATGGAGATTGGTGCAGTCATAATCCTGGAAGTAAATTCTCCGGTTTCAGGCGGCGGTAAACAAGGCGACGGTATGTCCGGAGCCAAACTACTACTTGTATAGTTTTTTTTTAAGTATCTGTCAAAACAAATTCAGTTGAGCCGCGAGCTTATTTAGCTTAAAACGTTTCACGTGAAAACACAACCTGTTGTGTTTTTGAAAAAAATGAACTACAATTTAAGCGTTGGTCTTCAGAGGAGGCTCATGCCAAGATGTTGATTGAACCCAAATGGCATTGTTTTCCTTGGCGCGATCCAGGGACGAACAATTGCAACACCTATTTTTTCGAAGGACCTCCCCGTATCCTGATAGATCCGGGCCACCGGGGTTTTCTTCCCAGGGTTCAGGGGGAGCTTGAAAAATTGGGTTACGGGCTCGACCAGATCGACCTCGTCCTGGGAACCCATTGCCATCCGGATCATATTGAAGCTGTGAGCGGTTTTGACCGCCGCCGGACCTTGTTCGGCCTCCACCGGGACGAATGGAAGCTTTTAGCACAGTTTAAAAATTTATCTTTTATGACCGGGGGACTGGATTTGACAAGCCTTGAGCCGGAAATATTCATCAAGGAAGGTGAGCTCCAACTCAATGGTGAACACTGGCAGTTGCTTCATTGCCCTGGGCATTCACCCGGATCCATCTGTATTTTTGATCCTCAAAGACGGATCCTGGTAAGCGGTGACGTGGTATTCAAGGACGGTATCGGCCGGGTCGATCTTCCGGGGGGCAATGCCCGGGCCCTCAAAAAGAGCATATCCAGGCTGCCCTCACTCGAGGCGCGGTTCCTGCTGCCCGGCCATGGAGAGCCGTTAATCGGGGAGGACCGGGTAGCCTCTAATTTCGAACACATTCGCAGGACTTGGTTCGATTACCTTTAAAGATACTTTTTCGCAGCCTTTCTTCAAGTCCGTGCTTAAAGCTTATCCATTGCTCCAACTTTTCGACATTGGTTTCCAAGGCTGAGCCGGACAGGTTCAGCCTGTCTTGCAATTGTTGGAGGTAGTTTTTTTGCAACAGTTTCCTTTGCTCTCGAAGTGAAGCATTGAATTCTTGAAAAGCGATTTCGAGACCATCAAGGTTCAGTT
>JALVRI010000244.1 GCA_027031325.1 Desulfobacteraceae bacterium | reverse complement strand
GTATAATCCATCAGTCCCGGACTTCCACTTACCGGGGCATGCTTTTCTATGAAATAAGGAAATGTCACTTCAATGTGAGCCGAAGCGGCATTGAGATGCTTTTTCATCTGTTCCAGGATGACGGAAAACTTCTTGAGTGAAATTTCGGTGCGCAACAAATGGAGCATCTCGACGAAACGGCTCATGTGAGTCCCCTTGTACTCATGGGGCAGATCAACATACATGTTGATCGAGGCAACCGTGGACTGATGTCCATCACGGCGGTCCTTGACCGTTATCGGGTAGCGTAGATTTTTTATGCCAACCTTGTCGATGGGGATATTGCGGTGATCAAGTTGACTCTGTACATCAATCATGGCCATGGTATAAATCGGAGCCCTTAAACGGCCCGCTTAATTCTTTTGGTTATCCGGTCCCGGTTCCGGTTTCGGGCGCGGAGGAACAACATCCATACCGCACCGGCTGTCATTTCTGCCCTATATCCTAGGCGAAGGCCTCATTTCAATAAATATTCCGCCCGCACCCTTTGCATGGCCCGAAATATATTGCCCTTGATCTTGCGGTTTCCCTTGTAGAGCTCTTTGAGCATCGACTTGACCATGCCGCGCCTCGAATTTCCGGCACTCGGGCATGGATTGTCGACGATTCTAAACCCCATCGCCTTTACAAAGCGGCTGATATTATCCTCGTCGGCAAAAGCCAACGGCCTGATCACCGTCAACTTGCCCCCGAAAAACTCTTGCACCGGTAACATGGTACTTATTTCGCCGGCATAAAACATGTTCATGAACAGGGTTTCGATCAGGTCGTCCTTGTTGTGTCCGAGGGCAATTTTGTTGCACCCGTGTCGGTCTGCCAAGACAAACAGATGTTTTCGCCGCAAGCGAGAACAAAGGAAACACGGATTCTCGCGGTTGAATGAACTATGGGCCAAGGGTCCGAATTCGCAATATTCTGCTACCGTCTCCCAGCCATGTCTGCGTCCGATCTCGATTATCACCCGGCCACGCAGGGGCTCAAATCCAGGGTCTATATAAATCGGAACAAGATCATACTTGACAGGGGCTCTTTTGCGCAAGTCGTCCAAGAGCCACATCAGGCTGAAACTGTCCTTGCCACCGGAAATGCCAACGGCGATCCGGTCGCCATCGGCTATCATCCGGTAGCGGTGCAAGGCCTTGCCCATGTGGCGGGTAAGTGCCTTGTATGTGTAGGGCAACTTGGGCAATTTGGGCAATTCCCGGCAGGCAGGCTCATCCAGGTCAGGTCTGCTCGGAAGGTTTTTTCTCCACAACTTTTCCGGCCGCTATTTCACGCAGGGCGACAACTATGTCTTCATTCTTGGGTGAGCTGACCAGGTATTCTGATCCTTCCCGGATCTGCCTTACCCTGGCAGCCGCCATATGAACGAGCTTGAAACGATTATCAACTTTTTTTAAGCAATCCTCAATAGTTATACGTGCCACAAAATACCTCCTTCATCTTGTTACCGGATTTTGCTCCGGCTCCGGCCGTTTTGAATCGCAATCCGGCCGGCATAAATACTCAGAGTATCTCCACCAACTCGTAAACCCGTTTGCCACCCGGTGCCTGGAGAACGATCTCATCGCCGGGCTTGCGACCGATTATGGCCTTTCCAAGTGGAGAAGTTATCGAAATCCTTCCTTTTTCAATATCGGATTCATCCGGCCCGACCAGTTGGTATTCCACATCCTCGCCGGTATCTATATTTTCCAGCAATACCCGGCTGGCAAAAACCGCCCGGTCCTTGGGCAGGTTGTCCGGTTCTATGATATCGGCATTGGCCAGCTTGAAATTCAGCTCCCGAACCCTGCTTTCAATGAAAGCCTGCCTCTCCTTGGCGGCTTCGTACTCGGCATTTTCCGAAAGGTCACCGTGGGCCCGGGCTTCTTCGATGGCTTTGATTACTTTTGGTCTTTCTACAGTCTTCAAATATTCCATCTCTTTTTTCAAGGCCTCATAACCTTCGCGTGTAATCGGTATCCTTTCCAACTTGGGTCTCTCCTTGCTTTCCTTATACATAAATAGGAACCACCATCGGCCGGCATCCGGGCCGGCCGATCTTGCGTGCCCCTTGTCAATTAACGTGGATTTACAGGCTGTCTGCATCCACGGCTAACAGGGCTGGTTCGACAGCCTGTTAATTGCAAGACAGCCTGCTAAATCAGAGTTGAACTTGAATCTTCTTTGCGGGATGCTTCCAAAGCCTCTCTACGGTTCAGCCTGGCTTGTCTCATTGTCAACAAGGGTCCTGACAGCACATAGAGTACCCCCATTGAAAAGAGAGCTATGGATGGCTGGGCGGCAATGAACACCAGCACCAGAATAGCTGTCACCAAAACGTTGAAATTCATATTTCTCAGCAAGGCCAGGTTCTTGAAACTATTGTAACGGATTGTACTGACCATCAAAAACGACAAAAGGTATAACATCACCAGGATAAGATAGGGATGATCCCCGGCTACAAAACCGACCTTGTGACAAAAAAGGACGGTAACCGCCGTCATCCCGGCACTTGCAGGAATCGGAAGCCCCAGGAAATGCTCGCTGCTGATGGTTCCCACCTGGGTGTTGAACCTGGCAAGCCGCAAGGCACCGCAAACTACGAACAGGAAAGAGGCCAGCCAGCCTATCCTGTGTAATGAATGCAGGGCCCACAGGTACATCATCAGTCCCGGTGCAACCCCGAAAGAGACCAGGTCGGCCAGAGAGTCAAATTCCACTCCGAACTGGCTGGTGGCATTGGTCGCCCGGGCCACCTTGCCATCCAGGTTGTCGAAAACGGCCGCTATCAAGATAGCGATTGCAGCGGCCAGGAACTTGCCGTCTACCGAGGCGATAATGGAATAGAACCCGCAAAACAGGTTCATGGCGGTGCACATGTTCGGCAAAAGGTAAACACTGCGCCTGAGCCGTTCACCTTCAAAACGCTTTTTTCGTTTCATTGGAAAGCTCCCAATACTGAAGCCCCTGCCTGGACCCGATCGCCCTTTTGCACCATGGTGGCAAAATCAGGCGGCAGGTAAACATCCAACCTCGAACCAAAGCAGATCATACCAATCCTTTGACCACGTTTCAACTCGTCCCCGGCCTGAACTCTGCATATTATCCTCCGTGCGACCAAACCGGCAACCTGAACAAAGCAAATCTTTTGCCCGGATTCGTCCTCGAGAAAGACTGCATTCTGTTCGTTTTCCAAAGAAGCCTTATCCTTGCTTGCTGCGAAAAACTTTCCCGGCCGGTAACGCACTTCCATCACCTTGCCGTCACTTGGAGCCCGGTTGACATGGACATTGAAAATCGACATGAAAATACTGATTTTGACACCGGGGCCTGAGTACATATCGCTTTTTTCAAACGGCTCTACCTTGATAACCTTTCCATCGGCCGGACTGACCACCAACCCTGGCTTTTTAGGCACCATCCTGTCCGGATCCCTGAAAAACCAGCAAATGAAAAAGGTAACCACCAACGCCGCCAGAGCCGGTATTTTCATCCCCAGCAGGGCAAAGACAGCCGTCACGAAGGCTGCTGCACCGATCAGCGGGTATCCTGGTTGAGCGATTGGAAATGCCGTCCGGCTGGGTGGATCAGGCCAATTGTACTCACTCATATTCTTTTTTGCGGCTCCTTTTGAATATAAACATTCCGAAAATAGCAGTAGCCAAGGCTTATGTCAAGCTAACCTTCGAAATCTATTGAAAATGGTCTAGCAGAACACTCGTTTTGGAAGGTTCTCTTCCAAAAGGTAAAAATCCGCCCTGCCTACGTCTTGACCGCCGGCCGGATTAAGAAGCAAAAGGTTATTCGTTCTCACGGGCAAGCTCTGCGTCGGGCCGACGCAGGTAAAGGGGAACGACCTTTTCTCCGTCGACCGCTTCCCGCAGGCACCACTTCCGCCACCCCAGCCGGACCAGGGAGGCCGGCTGGATTCTGTTTTGGTTTGCAGCCGCAAAAACGGCCCCGGAGCCAAGTTCTGATCGGAAAAACTCCCGGTACTTGAGGGCACCGCTTCCTACAAGCAGGCAGGGGCCCTCTGCCATGGCGACCAATCGGCCCGGATCAAGCACCTGTTCCGTCTCAAGGGGTTCGACATCCCGGCCTGTCACCCGGTAGCGGCAACAGTAAACTTGTCCCCTCCTGGCATCCATGACTGCCCAGATTTCGAGCCCCTCGAGGGCCGCCTGGAAAGCCAGGCAGGCAAGTGACGATACGGACACAACCGGCTTTGACAATCCAAGGGCCATCCCCTTGATAGTCGCCAGGCCGATCCGCAAACCGGTAAAACTGCCCGGTCCCCTGCCGACAATGAATCCGTCCAGCTCCCCCGGTTCCATACCTGCCAGCTTGAGAACCTGGCCGATGGCTTCCATGACGGTCGTGGCATGGGTCCGGCCATTGTGAATCGCCACTTCGGCCACCGGCTCCGGACCTGATCCAAGGGCAACCGCAAGGGTTTCGGTTGCCGTATCAAGGGCCAGCAGCCACGGGCCTTCAAGCCTCGTTTTTCTCATTTGACTTTTTTGCCCCTGGCCTTTTTGCGGGCACCCTTTTTTTCATGTTTGACCGGTTTTTCGACCAGGGCCAGATCCAAAACCTCATCCATGGTGGCCACCGGCACAAAATTCAATCGGCGCTTGATCGTGGCCGGTATTTCCACAAGATCCTTCTTGTTCTTGACGGGCAGAATAACGGTCTTGATCCCCGCCCGCAAGGCTCCCAGGGCTTTTTCCTTCAGGCCGCCGATGGGCAGGACCCTTCCCCGCAAGGTTATCTCGCCCGTCATGGCAACGTCCGTGTTGACGGCAATTCCGGTCGCCGCAGAAATCAGGGCTGTTGCCATGGCGATTCCGGCCGAGGGTCCATCCTTGGGAATGGCTCCGGCAGGAACATGAATGTGGACATCTGATGAATCCAGACTTACTCCATTAGAACCTATCTTCTCCAGGTATGACCTGGTGTAACTCAAGGCGGCCCGTGCCGACTCCTGCATCACGTCGCCAATCTGGCCGGTGATGATCAGATCACCTTTGCCTTTCAGCAGGCTGGCTTCGACGTAAAGAACTTCGCCCCCGGCCTGGGTCCAGGCCAGCCCGGTGGACAGGCCCACCTGACTTTCTTCCTTGTCCATTTCCGGATAAAACTTGGGAACTCCAAGGTACTTTGCAAGGTTGGCCTTGGTAATGGCAAAGGGAGGCTTCTGACCTTCTGCAACCCGTCGGGCGACTTTACGGCAGATTGATGCCAGCTCCCTTTCCAGGTTCCTAAGGCCGGCTTCGGCCGTGTATTCGCTGATAATCTGCCGGAGGGCTCCGTCACTGATGGAAATCTGGCGCGGCTTGAGTCCATTTTCCTTGATTTGCCGTGGTATCAGGTAGTTCCTGGCAATCAGCTTTTTGTCGTCTTCCGTGTAACCGGAAAGGTGGATTATCTCCATCCTGTCCAAGAGGGCCGATGGTATGGTGTCTGTAAGGTTTGCCGTAAGGATGAACATAACCTTGGAAAGATCAAAGGAAAGGTTTAAGTAATGATCAGAAAACTCCGAATTTTGTTCTGGATCCAACGCTTCAAGAAGCGCCGAAGAAGGATCGCCCCTGAAATCGGCTCCCAGCTTGTCGATCTCGTCCA
>JALVRI010000243.1 GCA_027031325.1 Desulfobacteraceae bacterium | reverse complement strand
TACACGGCACACAAACCAGCAACTCTCCTCCCAATTCAAGGAAATCGGTCAACAGTTTCTTTACCTCCGGAAATCCTCCGGGAGGCAACATGGTGTCTACGTATCCTTTTTTGGCGATGTAGACACCATTTCCCTGGAGAACAACCGTCGCCTTTATGTCCATGGCCAAAGCCGCGTTGGCCATTACAAAGGGCATGGCGGCCTTTTCCGGATCGTCACCGGCCTTTGTGCAAAAGTAAAGTATCTTTTCTTCTTTATCGCTCATTTTACTTCCTTTCTTTCATTTCTTATTGGTTGGATTGTAATGCTCTCTGCCTGACTTTCATCAGGTAAAGAACCAACGGCCTGTAAAGCTGGTGGGTCCACTTTGCGAAAGGTACTTCAAGTACCAGCATCGGAACCGCGATCATCAGGTGAATCACATAGATATAATAGGTGGCCGACGGCATTTCCAGCCAGCGGGTGGCGTGAATAAGGATGCCGGAAAAAGTGGTCAGCCACAGCAGGATCAAAAACACCCAGTCCGTTGAATGAGAATTTTGGTAAACGGTTTTGCTTTTGTTCAAGCGACCCATTATGGCATAGGTTGTTCCGTAGAGTATGGCGAAGGTGGCATAATATCCCAGCAGCCGAACCGGGTGCCAGATAGGGTAAAACTCGTCTCTCTGGAACCAGCGGATACCCACGACAACCAGAATAAAAACCGTACTGTAACCGGTCATGATAAGAAGGTGGACCACCCACTGCTTGCGCTGGGATGCCGTTCCACAGTTTGCGAACCTTTTCTGGGTCAGGAACTGAACGACAAATTCCTTTGCTTCAGACAGATAAAGCTTCAAGGGTACACCTAGAATCGACCTGTTCAGGGGTTGCTGCCGGTCTGAAATATCCATATCGGGATACTGGCCCGGATCTCCCATGACCGCCTTGAAAAGTCTCCAGGCGTTCGATAGCAAAAGAAACGAAAGCACGGCAAGCATCACAAGATCGAGAATTTCTATGACCCGATTGGGCGCAAACACATTCAGGGCCACCCGGTCGGTAAGCATGGGGCCATGAAAAAAATAAAATCCAAGCCCGACCAAGGCTGCTATCACCAGAATCGACATGACTTCAAATACCTTGGAAGTATAAAACAGCCTCGATATGCCGGTCCAGTCATAGGCCGATGTCAGATAACGCCGCAGGCCCATCATTACTTCACCGGGATTTGCCTGCCGCGGGCATGTTTCGCTGCAATCGCCGCAGTAGTAGCACAACCATGGTTCAGGGCTTTGAATCAGGCGATCGTTCATCCCGAGTTGAAGATAGCGGATAACCTTGCGCGGAAACGGCGTTTCCTCCGAAGACAAGGAACAGACGGCCGTGCAATTGCCGCAATTGAAACAAGCCGCGGCATCTGCCAGGCCGAACTCTTCAAGTGTTTCCATAAGTTCAGGATTAACAACGGAGCCCATAGCCTTTTCTCCTGTTCTATCATTATCCAGGCCCTGACGGGCCGTAAAATATTAAGCCTCGGCACTTAGTTTATAGGTGAAGTAATCGCCGTCTTTGTCAACCTCGATCACCTGGCCGTATTTGCGCATAGCCGCAATGAAAAGTAATACCTGGTCAGAGGGCAGCTTGGTGGCGGCGGCGATCCGGGGAACGGTTTTGGCTTCTTCCCTTATCTGGCCCTTGATCGCCTTTATCAACTTGCGCTGTTTCTTGATTTCCTGCTTGGCCCTGTCGATATAAGCCTTTCGCTGTTGCCGCAGGGCCTTCATCGCTTCTTTGTCCGGCTTACCCATCTTATTACCTTTCTCCTGTCATCGAAGATTTGTTTCAAACTGCGGCAAAACCATGAACCGCTCAGGCAGCCACGATTGCATCTACCATGGCCTCGTACTGTTCAAGGGTCCAACCGTTTATATCCAGAGCCCGGGAGGGGCAGACCGCCACGCAAATACCGCAACCAGTACACAGGGCCGGGGTTATTTCGGCCTGTACCACGGTCTTGCCGTCCAGCTGGCGTTCTTTCAGGCTGATGGCACCTTCAATCGGGCATGCTTCTTTGCAAAGTCCTGTTCCACTGCATTTTTCAGGGTCGACTTTTGCAACAAAAGGATCCAGCTCAACATAACCTCTTGCCAGCAAAGATGTGGCCTTGGCGGAGGCCGCCTGGGCTGCATTGCAGGCCTCGCCCACATCCATCGGGGCCTGACAGGTGCCGGCCAGAAGGATGCCGGTATTTGCCACTTCCACAGGGCGCAGCTTGGGATGAACTTCCTGCAGAAAGCCATCGGCGCCCACCGGCAGTTTCATAAGCTCGACCATTTCTTTGATCGGGGTCGGCATCATGCCGGTGGCCAGCACCACCAGATCCACCGGGACATCCAGCTGTTCCCCGAAGGTGAGGGTGTCCTTGACGCTGACCTGCAGCGGGTACTTACCGCCTGCAGACACTTGCACCACCGGTGGTTCTTCAGGCTCGAACCTGAAAAAAGTCACTCTCTGCCTGGATGCTTCCTCGTAAAACTCTTCCTGGCCTCTTCCGTAGGTGCGGATATCACGGTAGAAATCGAACACACGGGTCCTTGGAAAAGCTTTTCTTACCTGGACGGCCGCCTGGAGAGTGGCCGCGCAACACGTCCGTGAACAGTATTCATTAAGGTTGCCGTCCTGGCCGGGCTCATGGATTCCGGGTATCTGGCGGCTTCCGACGCAATGGATGAATGCCACCGACCTGATCTGTTTTCCCTTTACCTGCAGGAAACCGCCCCTGCGGTCTGGATACTTTGCCAGCAGCTCTACGAACTCCGGAAGGGTTATCACTCGATCAGTTTGGAGGTAACCGTATTCTCCTTCCCTGGGAGTATAGGGTTTGAAACCTGTAGCCATTACGACAGCCCCGGTCTCCAGGCTTATTTCTTCTTCCCGGTCGGGCAAATTCGGAGTCAGCACACCGGCTCCCGGCAGAAATTCCCCCTTGCCTACTCCGGCCTCCCGGGCCTTTTTAAGTTGTGCTCTACATTCTGCTTCCTCAGGCGGCTTGCGCCGCAAAGTCAACTTGAAATTACCGACAAAACCCTCGAAAGCGGTCACTTCGGTGCAGGGATAAATGCTTATTTTGTCGCTTGTCATCACCAGACCGGCAATCCGGCTGATTACCTCCCCGGCCTGTTCACCGCTTGGAACCAGCCGGCCCAGGCGTGCGGTCCGGCCACCCAAAAAGGGGGATTTTTCCACCAGGGCCACCTCCAACCCGCGACGGGCAAGATCGTAGGCCGCCCTCAGACCGGCGACACCTGCACCTACAACCGTGGCGTGACGCCTGGCCTCAACCCGGATCGGCTCCAGGGGCTTGAGGCGCCTGGCCTTGGCCACCGCCGCGGCAACCAGGCCGGTAGCCTTTTCGGTAGCCTGGTCTCCGTGGTGAACCCAACTGACCTGCTCCCGGATGTTGGCATGCTCGTAAAGGTAAGGATTCATCCCCGCCCGCTTTATGGCACCCCTGAAGGTAAGTTCATGCAAAGCAGGGGCACAGGAGGCAACCACTACCCGATTGATCTTGCCGTCCTTGATGTCCTTTTGAATCAATTCCTGGCCGGGATCGGAACACATGAAAGTATTGGTGTGAACAACCTCCACGCCTTCCAGATCCTTGACATTTTCGGCAAGCTTTTTGACATCGACATGGTCGGAGATATTACCACCGCAATGACAAATGTAGATGCCGACCTTTTCCTGCCCGCCTGTTGGCTTCTTGTCTTGATTGGATGACATTGCCCCGTTACTCCTTTGAACAAGATTGACTGCTTCGGTTAAAGCCCATCAGGCTGCTTGCCCTGAGGACAACGTGTTGAGATAATTGGAAGCTTCCATGGCAGCAGCGCCCGCCTCGGCAATTGTATCGACAATGTCCTTGGGGCCGGCGGCAACTCCGGCGACGAAAACACCTTCCATTTCAGTCAGGGTAGGCGCAAGCTTGGGCTGAACACACTTGATAAACGCATCTGTATCCGTGGTCACCGGGCATATCCCGGCCGGGTTCCAGTCCGGCACCATTCCCAGGGACAATACCACCAGGTCGTGCTCCCTGCGGACCACGCGGCCGTCGCCTTCCTGTTCTTCTATTCGCAGCAACACGTTTTGGTTTTCGCCCTGCTCTATCTTCCCCACCTTGGCCTTCACGAATTCGATCCCCATGGCCTTGGCGTTCTGGAAAAACTGCTCGTATCCTTTACCGAAGGCACGGATATCCATGTAGTAGATGGTAATGTCCGCCAGAGGCAAGGCACCTGAGAGCAACATGGCTTGTTTGATGGCATACATGCAGCACACCCTGGAACAATACGGCACCCCCAGGCTCAGATCGCGGGAGCCGGCGCACTGGACATAGGCGATCGAATCCGGCTCCTTGCCGTCCGAGGGCCGGATTACCCGCTGGTAAGGCCCGTGGGGAGCGAGCAGTCTTTCCATTTGCAACGAGCTGATAACATTGGCCACCTGCCCGGCGCCGTATTCTTTTTTCTGGTCGATGGGTGTAAGTTTGAAACCGGTCGCCAGGATGGCGGTCTTGGCTTCGATCACGAATTGCTCCGGCTGCTGGAAGTAATCAATGGCCTCGGTCGGACATACCTTGGCGCACATTCCGCACAGGGAGCAATGTTGGACATCGATCAGGGCCAGTTGGGGAATGGCGTTCGAAAAAGGAATATAGACCGCCTTGCGCAGGCTGAAGCCCCCCTGTTCTTCATCCTTTACGTAAACAGGGCACTGGTATTCGCACTGACGGCAGCCAATGCATTTGTCAGGATCGACGTAGCGCGGTTTCTGGGTTATGGATGCTTTGAGGGTGCCGTCGGATCTGGTCAGTGAATTGACCTGGCAATAGGTGAATAGATCTATATTGTCATTATGGGAGGCTGCAGCCATCTTGGGAGTGGTGATACAACTGGCACAATCCAGGGTGGGGAAAACCTTGGACAGGCGGATCATCGTGCCACCGATGGTGGCATCCTTTTCAACAACTGCCACCTTGAAACCCTGGTCGGCCAGATCCAAGGCCGATTGCAATCCGGCAATCCCTCCACCGATCACCAGGGCATCATATTGAAAACTATGCGTTTCTTTCATCATGATTTCTCCTTGCTTTTCATACGGCCTCAGCCGCCAAGCAAGCGGATAAAAAATTGGCCGGGCTCGATTGCCCGCTGACCCTTATCAGGCGGTGCATCACCTGGAGGCAAAAGCCTCCGGGTGATATCCCTTCCGCACCCCCTCAACGCAATGGCACCTGAAGCGAACCATCCTGGGGGCGGCGGTTGAAAAAGTATCCGGCTGAACCCCTATAAGTATTCCAGCCGACAAATTCAGGCCGCTTTTTCAAAAACCGGCGGCCCCAATTCAGAGATCAATGCGTTCATATCGTTGACCTCTTTCAAAAAGGCCCGGTTACAGACCGTACAGATGGAGGTCAACCGCAGTCTGCGAATATCAAGGCCATTTTCCTTCATCAGTTGATAAACCTTGTCAATCCGCTTGGCCAGGGCATGGTAAGCCCCTTCGTAGGGACATTCTTCTCCACAAGACATTATGATGATTCCGCTGATACCCTTTTTGAAGCAGTCCAGGTAGAATTGTTCCGGAAAAAGTACCGGAGCCCTGACC
>JALVRI010000242.1 GCA_027031325.1 Desulfobacteraceae bacterium | reverse complement strand
CCAGGGCCACCATCGCCAGGCTGACAGAGGCCATGGCCGCAACCATGGCGGCTACCGAGTGCCAGCTGAAACTTCCGACCGTATCCGTGGTGCCGAAAAGGGTCAGGGCGCCGTGAAAGGCCGCCAGTCCGCAGGCCAGTGCCAGTCCGTGTGACAGGACGACGTTGCGCGGGGAGGCGTTTTCGGCCAGGGGGGTATAGAAAAGGATGAAAGCCGAAGGCCCCAAGGGCGGAAAGAGCAGGGGCAGGTCGGTCAGCCAGGCCATGAAGGTGATGATGCCGATGGCGGTGGCCCCGCTCGCCAGGACAAAGAGCATCGATGCCAGGTGCTGGTGGCGGGTGAGGGTAAGCAGGTAACGGACCTGGAAACGGGCGAAAAAAGCCACTACCCGGTAACTGAGGCTGTGCTGGGGAGCAGTTGTCCCGGAAGTGGCCGTCTTTTTCATTTTGCTTCCCGTTCTTCCTGGATCCTTGCTTCCAGCTTGCCGGCCAGCAGGTCCAGGATTGTTTCAAAGTCGTTTTCCTGGATACCGAAAGCTTCGGTGATGGTAAAAAGGGAGGTGCGGATCGCTTTCAGCAGCAGGATCAACTTCCGGGGATCGATTCCCAGCTCGGTCGTGGCCAGGGAGGCGCACAGGCGGAGCCTGTCCTCATCCGGTTTGAGGACCGAGCCTGCCAGGCAGGCCACGGCCAGGGGAACCACGATGCTGTGTTCCAGTTCCGCAAGGCTGATTTTTTCAAGCTCCAGATTGTGGGCTCCGATATAGAAAACCATCTCGTCGGGCAGCCCCCATGATCTCACGATCCAGGCCCCGGCCTGGCCATGGTCCCATCCGAAGTGCCGCCTTTCGATTTGCGAAAGGCGCATTGGACTCAAGCGCCATTGCTCCACCACCGGCAGGTAATACTCAGACCAGGAAACCAGCAGTACCGGCAGGGCGATATCGGCCAGCAAGGCGGCCGTAAAGGCCTCCTCGGCCAGGTCGGGCATGGTCAGGCGGCAAAGTGCCCTGGCCAGGCTGGCCCGCAGCAGGCTGTCCTGCCAGAAGGCCTGATGATCGAAAAACGATCCCTTCGGCCTGGGAACAGTGGTCATGGTGGCTAAGGCCAGGGCCAGGGAGCGGACCTTTTTGACCCCCAGGACGGTGACCGCCCGGCGTACGTCGGTGACCGGAGTGCGCAGGCCGAACATGGCCGAATTGACGGTTTCCACCATTTTGGCGGCGATTGCCGCCTCGGCACTTATGAGGCGTACCAGGCGATCCAGATCAGGTTCCTTGCGACCGGCCTCGGCAATCAGGCTGCTTACCGCCGCCGGCAAGGGCGGAATGCGGACACCCTTGAAGATGGCATCGAAATTGCCGCTTGCCATGGCGGCGTGTTTGCGGAGTTTGCGAAGAAATTTCATCTTACCTCGCCTTGGCGTCTGCCGTGGAAAAGTATTTGATAGATATATCGGCATCCGGGAGCCTTACTTGAAAATCCGGCCCGCTTCGGCCCTCTGCCGCGGCAAGATGTTACCCGGGTAAGCCTCCAGGATGTCAGCAGCAGGGCCGGCAGCGCCGAAAAGATCGTCCGGCGTTATCCCAAGGGTGGACAGACGAAGGTTTGCCACGATCTCCAGGGGCAGGCCTGTTCAGAAACGGTCCTGGTTGAAAAATGGATTGAACAGGTAGCGCATTTCTTCCAGGGATTCTTCGATGGCGTAAGGAATGGCCTTGGCGAACAGGTCCAGCAGGATCAAGGCATTGACCACCGAATCGGTCTTGCTGGC
>JALVRI010000241.1:280-1774 GCA_027031325.1 Desulfobacteraceae bacterium | reverse complement strand
GGGTGATTGCATCCGAGGGCAGGTGCGGTGCTTTTACCAGCCGCGTAAGGCTCGCCGATGGCCGGGAAATCGTCCTGGAACACGGGGTGGTGATTATCGCCACCGGTGGCCGCCAGGCCCGGACCGAAGCTTACGGCCTGGGCACAAGCCCGAGGATAATTACACAGTTCGAGCTTGAAAAAATCCTGGCCGACCGGCCGGAGGGACAAGACGCGCCCGGCCAGGTGGTTATGATCCAGTGCGCCGGGTCGCGCCGGCAGGGGCGTAACTACTGCAGCCGGATTTGCTGTCCCAAGGCCCTGGAAAACGCGCTTCAACTGAAAAAGATGTGGCCTCAGATCGAGGTATATATTTTTTACCGGGATATCATGACCGAGGGCCCCCTGGAATCGCTTTACAACCAGGCCCGCCGGAGCGGAATCCTCTTCCTGCCATTTAACCCGGACAACCCGCCACAGGTGGAAGCAGATGGCGAAAGGCCGGTTATCCGGGGCCATGATCCTTACCTTGGCCGGGAGGTGACCTTCAGGCCCGACTACCTGGTTCTTTCCACCGGGCTGGAACCCAACCCGACCGCAGAAACGGCCACCCTGTTGGGCCTTGAGCTCAACGGCGACGGTTTCATCCTTGAGGCTGACTACAAATGGAGACCGGTGGAGACTAACAGGGCCGGGGTGCTGGTCTGTGGGCTTGCCCGCGCGCCGGTACGGGCCGACATGGCCGTAACCCAGGGCGCAGCCGCTGCTCAAAGAGCCCTTGAGATTTTGAAAAGTGTACGCATCGAGACCAACCGGGTCACGGCTCGCATAAGGCCGTCCCTTTGCAGCCGCTGCGAGACCTGTATTCCGGCTTGTCCTTACGGGGCCAGGTTCCTCGATGATGAAAGCGGGCTGGTGATGGTCGACGTTGGTGCCTGCCAGGGTTGTGGCAGCTGTGCCGCGGTCTGTCCAAACAAGGCCACGATTGTCGGTGATTTCGAAGACGGAGGAATAATGGACGCCATCGAGGCGGCCTTGTGATTCAATAACTTTATGACTGGTTAGATTGAATGATGTCCCAAACAGAAACAACTTCACGGGCAAGGTCCAGGATAAAGGAAAAGGCCCCTTTGAGGCCGGTTGAAAGCCCGGCCGACCTGTGCCTGGGATGTGGAACCTGTTCGGCCGGCTGCCCCATAACCGGGGTAGAGGGGTTCGATCCCCGCAAGATAGTCCGCCTGGTGCTGATGGGGCGCGACAAGGAGCTTATCGAATCCAAGCTCCCTTGGCTTTGTACCATGTGCGGCAAGTGTGAATACGCCTGTCCCATGGGAATAAATATTGTCAACCTGGTGCGCACCGCAAGGGGCATGGTCGAGCGCGGGCAGGTACCGGGACAAATTCACAAGGGTGTCGAGATGGCCATGAAAACCGGCAACAACCTGGGATTGCCGGAAGAAGACTTTGTCTTCATTGTCGAAGACGTGGCCGAAGAGATGGCCGAAGAAGAGGGTTT
>JALVRI010000241.1:0-270 GCA_027031325.1 Desulfobacteraceae bacterium | reverse complement strand
GCCTTTTGCATACCATTCACAACAAGCTGATCAATACCCAGAACGAGGACCTGGTGCACTGGTGGAAGATCTTTCACCTGGCAGGAGAAGATTTCACCATTCCCCGCCAAAACTGGGAAGGGGTAAACTGGGGTCTTTTTTCGGGTGATGACGATGCCTTGAAGACAATGGTGAGCCGTATCGTGGAGCACATGGACCGGCTTGAGATCGCCAACCTGATGTACCCGGAATGAGGGCACGCCTACCTGGCAACCCGGTACGGGTTGCAAA
>JALVRI010000240.1 GCA_027031325.1 Desulfobacteraceae bacterium | reverse complement strand
TAGAAAAAGACCGCCTCGCCCCTTGCCAGCTCCACCGAAACCGACCGGTAGGCGTGATCTTCCACGACTCCCAGGGCGATACCCCGGCCGCCTTCAAGCCGGGTCGCCGTGCCGTCGGCGTGAACCAGAAAGGGCGGGTTGTGGCCGGCGTTACAGTATTCCAGGAGACCGCTGCGCACGTCGAGTACTGCCAAAAAGAGGGTGACGAACATCATGGAAGGATTGTTGAGGGCCAGGTCTTCCTGAATCCGGGCCATGACCTTGTGGGGGGCAAGGCCGCGGGAAGACTTCGCCTTTACCAGGGTCTTGGTCATGGACATGAAAAGGGCCGCCGGTACGCCCTTGCCGGAGACATCGCCGATCGCCAGCCAAAGGTGATGGCGGTCAACGAAGAAAAAGTCGTAGAAGTCTCCTCCCACCTGGCGCGCCGGCCTCAAGGTGGCATAGACATCCAGCTCGCGGCGGTCCGGGAAAGGCGGGAAGCATTTGGGCAGTATTCCCATCTGAATGTCATGGGCGATTTGCAGCTCACTTTCGATCTTCTGTTTTGAAGTTATGGTTTCGGCAAGATCGTGAATGTACTTTTTGAGGGAAGCCTGCATGCGCCGGAAAGAATCGGCCAGCCGGCCGACCTCGTCCCCGGAAGTTATGGCCGGCAGCTCGGCGTCCAGATTGCCCCGGGCGATCTGCCCGGCCGCCCCTGAAAGGGCCCGCAGCGGGCCGGTAATCGATCTTGCGATCAGGATGATCACCAGCAGCAGTACGGCAAAACCGCCCAGGCCCAAAAAGAGCACGCTCCGGTTAAGGCTCCTGACGTCGGCCATCAGCTCCTGCTGGGGGAAAAGAACACCCAGTGACCAGCCGTTGGAAGGCAGTGGTTCGTAAACCAGCCAGCACTGCTTGCCGGTGTGAATGCTGCGGAATTGGCAATAGCCGGAGTCTCCCCTTACCATGCGGCGCCCAAGCCGGCGCAGGCGCTCGCTTTTTCTTGCCGCCGCCACGCTGAAGATGGTGTCGTTCATTATCAGGCTCTGGTCGGGGTGGGTCAGGAAAGTGCCGTTTTTGGAAATCAAAAAAGCGTAGCCGCTGCGGGCGATCCTGATGGAAGCCACCGTTTTCTGAAGCCAGTCCAGGGAAACATCGGCGGTGACTATGCCGGCAAGCCTCCGCCTGCCCCGTACGATCCTGTAAAACGGCACCGAGTAGGTTGACAACAGGCCGCTGCAGGCACCGGCACCATAGTACGGCTCGGACCAGACCGCTCTTTCCAGCTCACGGGGTATCTGGTACCAGTCATGATAGAAGTAATCGTAGTCGAGGCGGGTAAAATCGACATCGTTGCCGTTGCGGTAAAAGTAGAGGGCGAACTTTTCATCGGCCGGTCCGCGCACGTATGGCTCAAGGGCGATGGTGGCCCCGGAAATCTCCTGGTTGTTCTCCACCAGGCTGTAGAGAAGGTCCGTCATCACCTGCTCGTTGATATCCGCGTGTTCCAGCACCAGCGCCAGGGTGCGGGGTATCTGCCCGGCGGCCCGCAGTACCGAATCGATACGGTTGACCGTGGCCAGGGCCAGGTTGTGGGCGCTGGTCTCCAGGTTGCGGGTGATAATGCGGCGCGAAACCTGGTAATTGTAAACAAAGGCGGCCGTAAAAATCAGACCCACCCCGGCCAGCACCAGCAAGCTCAGCTTGAAGGCCAGGCCCATGGATCGCTTTTGCTTACCTGGTTTTTGCAAGTGTTCGCCGCTCACCGCTTCACTCCGCAAAGCCGTGGTAGAAT
>JALVRI010000239.1 GCA_027031325.1 Desulfobacteraceae bacterium | reverse complement strand
CCCATGGCCGAAGCCGGCCAGTTCAGGCAGAGGGGCACCGCCTCCTGGTACGGGCGCAAGTTCCACGGCCGCAAGACTTCAAGCGGCGAAGTTTACAACATGCACGCCATGACCGCGGCCCACAAGACCCTGCCCCTGGGAACCTGGGTCGAGGTCACCAACCTGGACAACGGCAGGAAAGTACGGGTCAGGATAAACGACCGCGGCCCGTTTGTACGCGGCAGGATAATAGATCTTTCCTATGCCGCCGCCAGGAAGCTGGATATGGTCGGTCCGGGCACGGCCCCGGTGGAAATAGTCGCCCTGGGAGCTTCCCAGGCCGGCAATACCCGCAGGCAGGCAGCCTACCGTCCACTGGATTACTTCTCGGGCAATTTCACTTTCCAGGTAGGCGCGTTCACCGATCCGGAAAATGCGCGCCGCCTGGTATCCCGCCTCGATCCGCTGTATAAAAATACGCACATCGCGGTATTCAACGACGGCCGGCGGACTTATTACCGGGTACGGGTGGGATTGTGCCGCGACCTTGCCACGGCCCGGGAATATGAACAACAACTTATCCGCAACGGCTTTCCCGAAGCATTTCTGGTTGCCGAGTAAAGGCGTGGGGGACGATGGCCGATGGATACCATATTTCTTGACCGTGACGGCGTCATCAACCGCGACCGACCGGATTACGTCAAAAGCCGGGCCGAATTCCACTTCATTCCCGGCAGCCGCAAGGCCCTGGCCCTGCTCGCCGAGCATGGTCTCAGGACGATCCTGATCACCAACCAGTCGGCCGTCGGCCGGGGCATCATATCCGAAGCCACACTGGAAGACATCCACCGCTACATGCTGGCCGAAGTGGAGGCCGCCGGAGGTAAGATCGACGCCATCTTCTATTGTCCTCACCGGCCGGAAGACGGCTGTGACTGTCGCAAACCCAGGCCGGGACTGATCCGGAAGGCTGCGGCCGGCTACAGCCTCAAATTAGACCAAAGCCTCATGATCGGTGACAGCGCCAAGGACATTCGGGCCGCCAATGCCGCAGGCTGCAGCAAAGCCTGCCTTGTGAAAACCGGCAACTGGCAAGAGGCCCTGGCGGAACTGAGCACAGCCGGCCTGGCGCCGGACAAGCTGTTCAATGACTTGTTGGAAGCGACCTGCTGGATCATAGCCCGGTACCGGCGGGGAAAAGGCCGCCCCCTTGCCGGAGGCAGGTGGAAATGAAAAATTCCACGGCAATAGCCATTGAGGGCAGCCTGGAACGGATAACCTTTTACAATCCGGCCGACCATTTCACCATCGCCCGCCTGGATGCCGGCGAGCCAACCGGCCTTATAACCGTCCTGGGACACCTGCCGGAACCCACCGCCGGAGAAAAGGTCAGACTCCTGGGGCAATGGGAAAAACACCCGCGCTTCGGACAGCAGTTCAGGTTCATCTCCTGCCAGGTTGTCACCCCCAATGACCTGGCGGCCCTTGAGAGGATGCTGGCAAGTGGGGCCGTAAAAGGAATCGGCCCCAAGCTGGCCCGACGCCTGGTGGAACATTTCGGTGACAGATTGCCGGAGGTGCTGGAAAACGACCCCGAGGCGCTTTCGGCGGTCAAGGGGATCGGTATCCAAACTGCCGGCCGGATAGCACGGGGCTGGAAACAGCGCCAAGCCGTACGCAGGCTTGGTGATTTCTTACGCCGGGCGGGCATAAGTCCGCTCCACGGGGCACGCATTTTTGCACTCTATGCAGAAGCCTGGGAAGAAGTGCTCCTGAATGATCCCTACCGCCTGTCAGAGGA
>JALVRI010000238.1 GCA_027031325.1 Desulfobacteraceae bacterium | reverse complement strand
ATATTGATGAGCCTGGGCGGATCCTTGACCGCTTGCGGCTGCCGCTGGTGATTAAACCGGTCCGGCAGGGGTCATCCCTGGGCATGTCCATTGTCCGACAGCCGGAAAAGCTGGCCGCTGCCCTTGGCAAGGCTTTTCAGTATGACCGGGAGGTCATGGTGGAGGAGTTTGTCCAGGGGCGGGAGATTACCGTCGGCGTCCTTGGCAATGATGATCTGGAAGCCCTGCCGCTGGTTGAGATCATACCGGATGAGCGCTTCGATTTTTTTAATTATGAGGCCAAGTATAAACAGGGAGCCAGTCGGGAAATATGCCCGGCCAAGGTCAGCGACGCCATTTTGGACAAAGCGCAGCAATACGCCCTGGCAGCCCACCGGGCCCTGCAGCTGAGCGGCTACAGCCGGACAGACATGATCATTTGCGGAGAGGACCTGGTGTTGCTGGAAACAAATACCATCCCCGGCATGACCCCGACCAGTCTGCTGCCCCAGGCCGCTGCCGCCCATGGCCTTGATTTTTCATCCCTTCTTGACCGGCTGATCGAGCTGGGAATCGAACGTGCCAGGACGCAAACGTTTGAACGCTTGAACGTTTGAACGTTTGAATGTTTGAACGTTTGAACGCTTGAACCCTTCAGCCACCAAACCGTTGTTCGAAATAGGGGGCAAGGACTTCGGGCAGGGCCACGCTGCCGTCCTGTTGCTGGTAATTTTCCAGGATGGCCAGCAGGGTGCGGCCCACGGCCAGTCCGGACCCGTTGAGGGTGTGCACCAGACGGCTCTTTTTCTCTCCCTGCGGCCGATAGCGGATACCGGCCCGTCTGGCCTGAAAGTCCAGAAAGTTTGAACAGGAGGAGATCTCCCGGTAGCAGTTCTGGCCCGGCAGCCAGACCTCGATATCATAGGTCTTGGTCGCGGAAAAGCCCAGGTCGCCGGAACAGAGGGTAACCACCCGGTACGGCAGCTTGAGGAGCTGCAAAACCTCTTCTGCATCGGCCAGCAGCTCTTCCAGTTCATCCCCTGAACTTTCCGGGGTGGTGAACTTGACCAGCTCCACCTTGTCGAACTGGTGCTGGCGGATCAGGCCCCGGGTGTCCTTGCCGTAGGAACCGGCCTCGGACCTGAAGCAGGGAGTATAGGCGGTGTATTTGATCGGCAGATCGGCCTCGTCTAAGGTTTCGCCGGCAAAAATATTGGTCACCGGCACCTCGGCGGTCGGGATCAGCCACAGGTCCCAGTCTTCGATTTTAAACAGATCTTCCTTGAACTTGGGCAGTTGGCCGGTGCCGGTCAGCGCCCTGGCGTTGACCATAAACGGGGGCAGGACCTCGGTGTATCCATGTTTCTGGGTGTGCAGGTCCAGGAAAAAATTGATCAGGGCCCGTTCAAGCCGGGAGGCAAACCCTTTGAGCAGGGCAAACCTGGCCCCGGCCAGTTTGGCCGAGGTCTCAAAGTCAAGAATACCGAGGGCCTCGCCTATCTCCCAGTGCGGTTTGGGCTGGAAATCAAACTGTGGCGGTTCACCCCATTTTCGTATCTCGACATTATCGCTGTCATCCGTGCCCCGGGGAACGGAGTCATCGCAGAGGTTGGGGATGGCAAGAACAATCTCGTCAAGTTGACCGCGGATATCGGCAAGCTCAGCATCAAGTTTTTTGATCCTTGCCGACACATCACGCATTTCCAGAATCAAAGGCTCGGCCTTTTCATGTTCGCCTGCCTTTTTCAGTGGGGCGATTTCCCTGGACACGGTGTTGCGTCTGTTCTTGAGCTGTTCCACCT
>JALVRI010000237.1 GCA_027031325.1 Desulfobacteraceae bacterium | reverse complement strand
GAGAGGCCGAGCGGTGCAGTGACAGGTCCGGATTGTAGCTGCGCCATTGCTTGCTCAACCAGCTCCACATGCCGGCCAGGTCAATGGAACGCAGGATTTTATGATACAGGTCGGGGCGCTTTTTAAGCTCCCTTCCGGCCAGTTGGAGTACTTCCAGGCGGCTGTGGCGCAGGTCGCCGTGGTGTCGCAGGATCGCCGCCAGCCCGTTGAGGCGGAAGGCCGGAAATTGCGGTAAATTTTCGAAAGGTTCGCTCAACCACCAGAAGATCAGGCCCCCAACCAGCGAGTGCCTGGTCTCGGCCGCGGTCCGCCGCTGTTCAAGGCGCCATTTCTGGAAATAGAAGCTGGCCTTGCCAAGGTCGTGGCATAGCCCGGCCAGGGCGGCAAGCAGGGCCTGTGGTTTGCCGATGGCCCTCAGGTCGGCATGGGCTCCTCCGGCAACCTGCTCCAGATGATGGACCAAGAGATGGCCGGGATGGGCCAGGGTTTCAGAAAAAGGCAATACTTTCATGGTTGACTTCAAACAACTCCAGCCCCTCGACGGTTAAAGGCTTGCGGGCGTCGGCATCCAGGGCGCATACCGCCTGGCAATACCTGGTTACAGTCCGGCCGGGTCCCATCCGGGCGGGAATCCGGACCCTTTCGTAACGCCGGCCGGCTTCGTATCTTACCCGGCCTTTTTCCCCCAGGGGAACCACCGCCGTAGTGGCGCCGGACATAGCGGGTCGTGCTGTTGCATCGGCCACGAAAACGGTTTGAGCCAGGCATTGGGCAAGACCCAGGCTGGGGGTATATACGCTCCGGCCGGCTTTCAGCATCCCGGAAAGCCTGTCGGCCTGGTTGCGGGGCAGGTCGGCAACGTAGATCCTGAAGGCCGGGTCTTTCAGAAACTGGTAGGGAATCTGGATCCTTGATTTGACGCTCCACCAGTCGGCCTTGGTGTTGACCAGGTTGAGGGCCGCCGAAAAAAAACGTGCCGGCCTCAGCAGCCTTATGCCGATCCTGATCGTTTCCCAGCCCAGGGCCCGGTGATATTCATCCTTTCCAAGGCCCAGGATGGCCCCCACGATTCCCAGGACGGCAGGTGGGGGTGGAAAAGGATATGTTACCGGGCTTGCCGGGGCATAGGGTTTTCTGAAATGACCATAGGGGCCCCGGATGTCAAAGACAATGGTGCGCATGGCCTTTTCCATTCAAAAGTCAAGTTGGTTGAACCTGAGGCCGAACTTTTCCCCAAGCTCAGGCAGCGATCCTTTTTCCGAACCGGCCTCCAGCACCAGCCGTTCATCCCAGGCAGCTTCGGCGGCCACCAGGCGTTGTCCGCTCGCGGCCATGGCCTGGAGCAGGCCGGTGATATCGACCGTGTAGTCCCCGGCCTTGCGGATCCTGGTTTCCTCCAGCTCGGATGACAATTTTATCCGTTCGGCCAGCCCCCCGATATGATAACCGGGCCGGAAAGTAAGGTTTATCAGGAGCATTGACCTGTGACCCATCTTGGAGTGTGTGTTGAGACTGTTGGTGCCCTGCCAGAGGCCTTCCAGCAGCAGGTTCAGGTCGTCCGGGCCAAGGCCGCTGAATCGGGCGGCGGTCTCATTGACCACTCCATGGCAGCAGATCAGGGCGTAAGGCAGGATCCAGCGTTCGGCAAAGGATTTCTGGGTCATTCCAGGCTTGCTGGCAAAGGCGGCGGTCTGCTGGATGAAAACCGGATTGACAGCGTGCAGAGAGCGGTTGAAAGCCGAAAATTGTACCGGCCCGGTCAGCTTGATGGAACTTTGCTTATTGCCGACCTTTATTGGCAAGGTGGCTCCGAACAGCCGGGCATCGATACAATCTGTCAGGATCCGGTCCCGGACCTGCTGGATGATTTCGGTCAGCTTGGCTTTGGGATTGAGGTTGCATTTGGCAATGAAATCATCGCAGCGGCTCTTGCCGTCCTTGAGTGTTCCGTCTTGTTCCAGGCTGTCACGAATCAGGATTTCCAATCCCTTTGCCTGGTGGAGGTAATCCCGGATGGTGCGCTTGATACGAACGTCGGTTACGGTGGCCTGCCCGGTCTCGGGATCGGTCCGGGGACGGTTTTCGTCCAAAGGGTCGCCGTTGGGGTTGCAATCCCTGGCTTCGTACAAGAAAATAATTTCATGCCGGTTGGTCAGGCTTTGACTCATTTTCATCCTCCCTGTCTTGCGGGCTTTTTGCCGCCAGCAGGCTATGCCGCAGGCAAAAGCCGATGGTGAAGGCAAAGGTCGCCTCTTGGTCATCGATGTTCCAGTTGTTTTCGCATTCCACCCAGGCCCGGGCCAGTTCTTCTTCAAGCCGGTCCCCTTTGACCCAGCCCAGGCAGTCGTACTGGGCCAGCTTGTGGTGTCCCTGTTGAAAAAGGCGCCGAAGCAGCCTGGCCGAAAGCAGGCGGCCCTGGAATTTCCTGGCAAAGGGCGCCCGGGAGGTGTTTTGCAACCCCCGCATTTTGCGCTGGCACTCGCAGACCGCATTGACGTAACAACCGGTCAAGAAGGCGACCGCGGTTTCCCGGCGGCTGAAAAAGCCGGGGTGATCTTGAATGTAGCGTCCGTAAACCGTATCCTGGAAAGTCATGATCCTGTATTCCTCCTGCTCCATCAGGTTGACAAGCCCGCAGAACATAAAAAAGGCCCAGCCCCGGGCCGTCAGCAAAGGCAGCTGTTCCGGGGCGCTTTTGGCGCAATCCAGCAGAGCCTTGACTATATTGACGATTAAAACCCGGCGATCGATACGGCCGTGGCCGAAGATGGCCTCCATCCAGTGGTAAAAAGTCCGGGTGGCGGACTTGCTTTTGAGCTTGCCGCCTGAAAAGGTGCGCACAACGGCAGCACTTATATTTGCTTCCCACCGGCCGCCTTGAAGCGGTGCCAGGAGCGGGTCCCGGGCGATTTTTCGGCGCGCCTGCCATATCTGCCGCATCCGGCCGGGAAGGACCTGCTGGATTTCGGCGACTATCTTCCACTCTTTCTGCTTTTCATTGAAAAATATCAGGCTCAACGCCAACTGTTCCTCCAGGTCCTCGTCGAGGATCAGTTCCAGCAGGTTTTCTTCGAAGTCGACCAGCAGATCGCATTTGTCGCTGTTGATTGAAAGGCAACGCGGATCCTGTGAGAGCTTGTCCAGCATAAGCTGCTTGATGTCTTCCGGGGCCGTGCTGTAAGGCAGGACCAGGTAATATGCCCCGGCCATGCTGGCTGTCAGGTTGCGCTTGGCGTAATCGATGGCGGCAGCCAGGCAGAAGCAACAGTCGCGGCAGACCGGAAAATTCTTGGCGGCAGCTTCAAGGTTGAACCCTCCGGCAATCAGGCCCGGCTTGTCCAGGATGTAGCACTTGAGTTCGGAAAAATTGCCGAACACTTCTTTTTTTTCCAGGCCGCAGACCGAGCAGATACCCGGACGGTTGACGCTTTTTTGGGAATATGTTTGCCAGATGGCAACCGTCTTTTTGACCATCAGTTGCTTGGCTGCCTCCAGCTCGTAAACCGGCCGGATATCACCGGTTTCGACGATCCGGGCCGGAAACCAGTAGCCGTAACGGATCCGGCCGTCCTCGCGTTTTTGGCCCAACCCGGTATCTGCCATGGCCGACATTTGTTCGGCCACGATTTTGCGTTGCAGATCCTTGTTCTGCCAGGCGATGCGGCCAAACCAGGCTTTCCATTCTTCAGGCAGCCCGTCTTCCCGGCCCACCTCCGCCGTGACCCGGAAGAGATACTCCAGATTGGTGTACAATTTTTCAGAAATACGGCTGCAGGGGACAAGGGGCGGGCTGTTGGAACTTGGTCCGGGACGGTAGATTACACCCCGGTCGCCGATGCCCCGGTTGCTTGAAATTGTCTTGATGCCGACAAAACTTCCCCATTGGTCAAAACAGATGGCAAAGCCGTACTCATAGTTTTGCGGCATGCCGTGGTTGAGAAGTTCCCACGGGCTCCGTTCATCCAGGCTGAGCAAGCGGCTCAATTCATACAGGCGGGTGAACATGGCCTCTGTTTTCCTCCTTGTCTTCCAGCAGCCATTTCCAGGCCGGCACCATGTCTATCAGGACGCCGTCGACTTCTTCCTGCCCCAAGGTGTCTTCGGTTACCAGGGTCGCTCTTTGGATGTTGAATCGTCCGGCCGCGGCCACAAGGGCCGCGATTTCCCGCTTGCGGGTTGATACGGCTTCAATCCGGCGGCAGACCTGAATCAGTTGAACCACCTTTTTGCGTTTATCGCAGACCACGAAATCGACTTCCCGGCCGCGCCGGTCCTTCCAGTAATAAATCTCGTGGCCGCGCCGCAGCAGTTCAATGCAGACCATGTTCTCAAGATGCCTTCCGATGTTGGCCGAAAAATTGAAGCCGGCCTCGGCCGCCATTCCGTGATCGATGCAGTAAAGCTTCTGGGGGTTGTAGATCTGCTGTTTTACCGAGTAACTGAAGATGGAAACAGGGTGAAAAAGGTAGGCTTCCTGGAAATAGCCCAGGTATTTTTTCACCGTGTCATGGGTGCGGACCCCGATGGTTGTTTGCAGTTTTTTCAGGCTTGCCAGGCAGCCGGGGTTGGATGCCAGGTAGAGGGCAAGCTTTTTGAGCTGCAGGATATTCTTTATTCTGTAACGAGCGGCTATGTCGCGATAGACAATGTCCCTGAAATAGTCCTGAACGATGGAACGGTCTCCTGTTTTGACTGCTTCGGGAAAGCCTCCGGTGGCAAGGTAATTTCTGAACTGGCGGGTGATCGCAACCCGCATTTCAGGCCGGAAAAAGTCCCAGTTTTCACAGCGTACCTTACGGGCGTCCAGGAATTCCCTGAAAGAAAGCGGGAAAATACGTAATATGCGGTTGCGCCCGGTGAGGCTCGTGGCGATTTCAGCACTCAGCATGGTGGCGTTGGAGCCGGTCACGAAAATTTTGATCGGCTCGAATTCATGCAGCCGTACGAGCCATTTTTGCCAATTGGCGATGTTTTGAATTTCGTCGAGGAAGAAAAACAGCTTCCCCTCGGGCTTTTCGATTTCCAGGAAAGCCTCGTGGAGAGTTTGAAAATCGTCGCTTTCAAAAGCGGCCAGGCGTTCGTCTTCAAAGTTCAGGTAAAGGATATTGTTGGGCTTGATCCGGCCCTGGTGAATCAAAGAATCGATCAGAAGACGCATCAGGGTCGATTTGCCGCAACGCCTTACCCCTGTCAGGACATGGATCTGCTTTTGACCGGCCAGGGTCATGGGATCACCGATTTCCCGGCGTTTGAAGATCCCTTCCATCTTCAGGGCTTTTTCTTTGTGGTAAAACAAGAGTTCAATAATGTTATTTTTGTTCATGGTTATGGTATGATATATTACGTTGGTATTAGCATATATTGATAATTATAATGTTGTAAACTTTTACACCAAGTTTAATAATACATATTATATTGGATAGATATCAAATCCTCACAATTTTTGAAAAGATATTTTAACAAACTAAATCACATGCAAATTTTATAGTCAACATTATTTGCCGGCATGGGCGGCGGCCGTTGTGATTGCCGATTGGGACGGTGCGACAGAAGAGCTTTTCTGGGAAGACAGGCGGTATAGCTTGGGGTTGAAGGAGCCCTAATCTGGCCTTGAATCCGCCCGTCGATGATGCTAACCTGAATATCCGATATCAATCAAAACATCGATCGAGGTTACCAGATGCCACCGGACGGGCCGACAATTTACATCGACAACCGGCCCTTTACGCCGTCCGAGCGCATAGCCCGCTTCAAGCCGCAAGCCGGGACGGCCGGGGCCCGGCGCCAAAAGCGCCGGGGCCGGATTGTCGACAGGGTCACCATCTCGAATGCCGCCCGCAAGATGTACCGCTTGACCTACGGTAAAAAGAACACCCGCCTCGAGACATTTCCGATGACCTATGATCGCTTTGTGGCGGCAGGTTCCCTCAAGGCCATCTGCCATGGCGGAATTGTCAAATTGCCTTGGCGACCCGTGAGCTGAACAGGCAGGTTTTGCAACAGTTGAGCTCCGACGCCTGATTCAGCCCGGATTATGCACTTCAAATGTCTACAATAAGCAATTACATTGAATTATTACATAGTTGGCATGTATTTGTTTCCGCCTGTGCCTTCACCGCCAAGGTGAAGTTCAAGCGGTGATAAATCATCAGGCATTTGAAGCCCCAAGGGGCTTGTGATTTTAGCGAAGCTGCTTTGTTGGAGGGCAGTTGGAGAACCAAAGTAGGTCTGCCTGCCCTCGGCCTCGCATCTTCGCCAAGCTGCGGGCGGATTGTCCATTCAGAAGATTTTTCCCAGGGCCTGGCGAAAATCGGCCACCAGATCGGACGGGTCTTCGAGTCCCACCGAGACCCGGATCAACTGATCCCTTATTCCGGCCGCCCTTCTTTGCTGCGGGCTCATACCGGCATGGGAAGTTGAGGCCGGGCGGGTAATCAGGGATTCCACGCCTCCAAGGCTGGGAGCGCACAAGGGCAGTTCGAGGGCCTCGATCAAGGCTACGGCCTGTCGGGGGCCGCCCCTGATTTCAAAACTCAGCATTCCGCTATAGCCGTCAAGGAGCCTGGATGCCGTGAGGTGGTGACCGTCCTGAGACAGTCCGGGATAGTTTACTTTCTCGATGGCCGGATGGCCGGCCAGAAATTCCGCCAGGGTCATTGCCGCCCGGTTGTGGTGGGCCATGCGCACGGCCAGGGTTTTCAGCCCCCGCTGAAGCAGGAAACAGGCATGCGGATCCAGGCTGCCTCCCAGGTGATTGAGCTTGCGGCGCACGGCTTCAACCAGCTCGCGGCGTCCAATCACGGCCCCGGCGACTATGTCGCTGTGGCCGTTGAGGTACTTGGTGCAGCTGTGAAAGGAGAGGTCGAAGCCTTTTTCAGGCGGACGGAAGTTGACCGGGCTGGCAAAGGTGTTGTCAATCATGGAGATCAAGCCGTATTGCCCTGCAAAGACAATGACCTGCTCGAGGTCTGCGACCTGCATCAGGGGATTGGTGATTGTCTCTGTATAGATGGCCCGGGTGTTGGGGCGCAGCTTGTCTTTCCAGGTCTCCGGGCGCTTGTAGTCCAGGAAATCGCAGGTGATCCCCAGGCTTGCCAGGTCCTGGTTGATAAAATCGAGGGTGCCTCCGTAAAGGCAGTCCTGAGCCAGGAAGTGATCACCCGGTTTGAGCAAGGTCAACAAGCTGGTGGTTATGGCGGCCATGCCGCTGGCGGTAACCAGGGCTGCCTCGGCGTTTTCGAGGGCCGCCAGTTTGGCGTGCAGGACCTGGTGGTTGGGCGTGTTGTTGAGCCGGATGTATTTCAGGTCATGGTAAGAGGTGCCCTCTGAGGCCAGGAAAGTGGAAGATTGGAAGATGGGCATGCTGACCGCCCCGCCATAGGGTTGTTCCGGTTCACCGGCGTGAATCAGCCTGGTCGCAAGTCGCATTTTTTCTGTTTTCATAAACTTTTGCCGGTCTAGGTTTGTTTGCGGGACTTTGACCGCCCGGCCATGGCTTTTTCTATTTTTGCCCAGGCGTCCCTCAAGGTTACCGTGCGGTTGAAAACCGGCCGGCCGGGCCGGCTGTCTTTGGTGTCGACGCAAAAGTATCCCAGTCTTTCGAACTGGTAGATCGCGCCGCTGTCTGCCTGTTCCAGGCCCGGTTCCATTTTACAGCCTTCCAGGACTTTCAGAGATTCGGGGTTGAGACATTGTCTGAAGTCACCGCCTGATTCCGGATCGGGCTTGAGAAAAAGACGGTCGTAGAGCCGCACCCGGGCTTCGAAGGCATGGCGGGCCGATACCCAGTGCAAGGTGGCCTTCACCTTGCGGCCGTCGGGAGAACTTCCTCCCCTGGTCTCGGGGTCGTAGGTACATCGCAATTCCACGATGTCACCATTTTCGTCCTTAATCACTTCCCGGCAGGTTATATAATAGGCGTAACGCAGCCTGACTTCCCGGCCCGGCGCCAGGCGGAAGAACTTGCGCGGGGGATCTTCCCGGAAGTCGTCCCGCTCTATGTAGATGATCTTTGAAAATGGCACCATGCGGGTTCCCATGGAAGCATCCTCAGGGTTGTTTATGGCTTCGAGTTCTTCGGTCAAATCGTCGGGGTAGTTGGTTATGACCACCTTGAGGGGATTTAGCACCGCCATTACCCTCGGGGCGCGGCGGTTCAGGTCCTCGCGCAGACTGTGTTCCAGCAGGGAAACATCCACCACGCTGTTGGCCTTGGCAACCCCTATCCGGTCGCAAAAATTGCGGATAGCCTCCGGTGTGTACCCCCGCCGGCGGAGACCCGAAATCGTCGGCATGCGGGGGTCGTCCCATCCTTCCACGTGGCCTTCTTCCACCAGCTGGATCAGCTTGCGCTTGCTCAGGATGGTATAGGTCAGGTTGAGGCGGGCAAATTCGTACTGGCGCGGGCGGCTGGGAACCTCGAGGTTGTCGAGCACCCAGTCGTAGAGCGGGCGGTTGTTTTCAAATTCCAGGGTGCACAGGGAATGGGTGATGCCTTCCAGGGCGTCTGAAAGGCAGTGGGTGAAGTCGTACATTGGATAGATACACCACTTGTCGCCGGTGCGGTGATGGCTTACCTTGCGGATGCGGTAAAGGGTGGGATCGCGCATCAGCAGGTTCGGGTGGGCCATGTCGATCTTGGCCCTCAAGACACAGGCCCCGTCTTCGAAACGCCCGGCCCGCATCTGGCTGAACAGCTCCAGGTTTTCTTCTACGCTGCGGTCGCGGTAAGGGCTGGGTTTGCCGGGTTCGGTAAGGGTTCCCCTGTACCGGCGGATCTGCTCCGCGCTGAGATTGTCCACGTAGGCCTTGCCGGCCTTGATCAGTTCGACTGCAAAGTCGTAGAGCCGATCGAAGTAATCAGATGCGTAGAATTCACGGGGGCCCCAATCGTATCCCAGCCAGCGCACATCTTCCTTGATGGCCTCCACGTAGCGCGATTCTTCCTTGGTGGGATTGGTGTCGTCGAAACGGAGGTTGCAGGTTCCGTTGAACTCGCGGGCCAAACCGAAGTTGAGACAAATCGACTTGGCGTGGCCGATATGCAGGTAGCCGTTGGGCTCAGGCGGGAAGCGGGTGGCCACCCGGCCGCCGTGCCGGTTTTGGGCAAGGTCGTTCTCGATTATGTTCCTGATGAAATTGGAAGGTCGCTTGGATTCGGATGCGGCCATGACGTTCTCCTCATGAAGGCTTTTTGTTGGAGCCCCCTGAAGCGGGTGCGTTTTTGCGGGCTTGCAGCGCCGCCCTTTCACGGGACAGTTCCGCCAGCAATTGCTCCAGGGTCCAGTTTTCGGAAGTGGGGGTCAAGGTGGCCCACAACGCCGGCTGCATGCCGGTCTTGCGGCAGATTCCCATCAGGCCGTGAAGCCGGGCGGTAGTGATCCCGGCCACGATGATGGCCCGCGGCAGCTCGGAATTGCGGCCCCGGCCGGTTCCGTCCGGCATGGCGGCCAGCTCGGCCATCTTGATCGGGGCCATGTCCGAGTCGGGCCAGATGACCGGGACATTGCTCAAGCCGGCCAATTCAAGCAGGGCCTTGAACCTGGCCTGGGCCTGGGGATTGAATCCGCAGGCCATTATCATCGGCCTTCCGTAAAGGGGGGTTGCCGAACGGTCGAGCCTTTCGAATTTTGCATCATCCATGGTGCCTCCGGCCTGGTTATGAGAGGTATGCTTTGAACCCGATGCAACAAAACAGGTAAAAGCAAAAAGGAGCTGGCAGGGCAGCTCCTTTTGTTTGCTGGCTGAGGGACCAGGATTCGAACCTGGGCTGACGGAGTCAGAGTCCGTAGTCCTACCGCTAGACGATCCCCCAAAGATGTAGACTTTCTCAGATAATACAAATCGAAGACACCGTCAAGTCCAAAAGCGCAGTTTGCCGTTTTGTCAACCGGACCGGCTGCGTATAAATTCGAGTGCCTTTTTGAGTCGCCGGATTACCCTGCTTTTCCCAAGCACCTCTATTATTTCGAAAATTCCGGGGCTGACGCTGGTTCCGGTCAGGGCTACGCGGACGGGTTGGGCGATTTTGCCGAGTTTGAGGCCGGTTTCTTCCATGACCTGGATAAATGCAGATTCCAGCGCTTTTTCCGAGAATTCCTCAAGTTGTTCCAATTTTTGGATGAGGCTTTCCAGGGCCGGGGCAACGGCCGGTTTGAGAAACTTGCCGGCCGCCTTTTCATCGAAGGTGATTTCTTCAAGGAAATAGAAACGCGCCCCTTCGGCCATTTCCACCAGGGTCTTGGAGCGGGTGTTCAGGGTACTGATGACCTTGGCCAGGTACTGGTCGTCCCGGGCTTCCAGGCCCAGGCGGGCAAGGAACGGCACCAGCTGGGGTGCCAACTGAGATGGCTCGCAGGCTTTGATGTGGTCGGCATTGAGGGCCTGGAGCTTGACAGGGTCGAAAATTCCCGCCGATTTGCCCACCGCCTTGATGTCGAACTTGGCGATGAGTTCCTGGCGTGTAAAAAATTCCTGGTCTCCGTGAGACCAACCCAGGCGTGCCAGGTAATTGATCAGGGCATCGGCCAAAATCCCCATCTCCCGGTAAGCGGTAACCGATGTTGCCCCGTGGCGCTTGCTCAACCGGCTGCGGTCGTTACCCAGGACCATGGGAACATGGGCGAAAACCGGCAAGGGAGCCTGCAAGGCCTTGTAGAGCTGAATCTGTTTGGGAGTGTTCATCACGTGGTCGTCGCCCCGGATGACGGTGTTGATCTCCATGGTCAGGTCGTCTACCACCACGGCCAGATTGTAGGTGGGCGTTCCGTCGCTGCGGCAAATGACAAAGTCGTCCAATTCACTGTTTTGAAATACGATATTTCCTTTGACCACATCCTCCAGCACGGTGGTCCCGGTATATGGGGCCTTGAAACGCACCACGGCTCCCGGCTGGGGTCCCAGGCCTTTTTCGCGGCAGGTTCCATCGTAGCGGGGCTTGGCGCCTGTTGCCATGGCCCTTTCGCGCATCTGCTGAATTTTTTCCGGGCTGCAGGTACAGTAATAAGCGTGTCCGGACCGCACGAGACGCTCGATGTGTTCACGGTAGATTTCCATTCTGCGGCTCTGGTAGAAAGGGCCTTCATCCCAATCGATACCCAGCCAATCCAGGGCTTCGAAGATGGCCCTGATCGACTCTTCGGTGGAGCGGGCCTTGTCGGTATCTTCGATCCTGAGGATGAAACTGCCCCCGCTATGACGGGCGTAAAGCCAATTGAACAGGGCGGTGCGGGCTCCGCCGACGTGCAGATATCCGCTTGGGCTGGGAGCGAAACGGGTACGGATTGATGTCATCCAACTCTTCCTTTACTAATGAGAAAAAATGTGTAAGTAATTAGTAAATTGAACCGGCATTCCCGGCGGCTGCCTGAACCAGGCGGCGGAAAACCGTCATCCTGGCTTTCAATATCGCCGCACATTTTCCGGCCAAAACAGATCCCCATGAATACGGAAGTAACTTCAAGACAAAATTACAATATTTTGCATTTTGACTTTAGGCCCCCGAAAGCAGCCCCTCCATATCATATCGCTGCCCCCAGTACAAGGGCGCAAATTGAAACGCCGAGGCGTGAAAAGGCTTGACAATGAAGCCTGTTTTAATTACTAGAGGCGCTGTTGTTCCGAACAAGGTGTTGTGTGTAATATTTAGTAATGTTATTAATATGTTAGGAGATTACTGATGGCTGTACCAAAGCGGAAGACATCTAAGTCAAAACGGGACATGCGCAGGGCCCACAAAAAAGCCGCCGCCCCCAATGTTATCACTTGCCCCCAGTGCGGGGAAGCTGTTTTGCCCCATCATGCCTGCCCGAGTTGTGGCACGTACAAGGGCCGCAACGTGATAGAAACCGAGGAAGAATAACAGCCTGATAAACCTTGCCAAGCTTGTTTGAAGGGATCGACCATATGGATACCAACGCCAACCATGCCAGGGGATTGGACCCTGAATCGCGCCAGATGGTCATAGAGACCGTGCGCCAGTTGCGCAGCCGGCTGCTGACCAAGGAAAAAATCCTTGAATTGGACAAGGAAGAAATTTTCCCGGAAGAGATTATCCGGGAGATGTTGGGACCCGAGATCGGGTTGCAGTTGTTGTTCATTCCGGAACAGTACGGCGGAATGGGTGGCGGCGCCAGGGATTGCTGTGCCGTTACCCGCGAGATGGCCCGCATTTGCCTCGGGATCGGGACCGCCTTTTTTGCCATTCAGCTGGGCGCCGACCCGATCCTGGTCGGGGCTACCGATGAGCAGAAGGAGAAATGGCTGGGGGCGATCGCCGAAGGTGGTTCCCTGGTGGCCTATGCCGTCACCGAACCGGGTGCAGGCAGCAACCTGGCGGCCCTCAAGACCAAGGCCGATCCCGTAAGCGGGCAAAGCGGCGAGGTCATCGGATACAAGCTCAACGGTTCCAAGCAATTCATTTCCAACGGTGGCTATGCCGATATTATCACCGTCCTGGCAAAGGCCCCGGAAGGTCCGACCTTCTTCGTGGTGGAAAAGGGGATGGAGGGGTTGACCCAGCACAAGGGTGAAGAGAAGCACGGCATCCGGGCTTCCAATACTTCTCCCCTGACGTTTGACGACGTATTTGTCCCCAAGGAAAACCTGCTGGGCGGGGTACCCGGCAAGGGGCTCAAACAGGCAAACCGGGTGTTCGGCTACACCCGCTTGATGGTGGCTTCCATGGCCCTGGGGGCGGGTGAAGCCGCCCTTGACATCGTGATTGCCTACGCCAAGGAACGAATTCAGTTCGGCTCGCCCCTCAGTGAAAAGCAGGGTTATACCCACAAGCTGGTGGTGCCCCACGCCGTGCGCCTGGCGGCGGCTGCAGCTTACATCGAACAGGTGGCCCTTCAACTGGACAGTTGTGACGAGGACCTCCAGGTGGAAGGTTCCATCGGCAAGCTTTTTGCCACCGAGGCGGCAAACCGGTGCGCCGATGACGCCATGCAGGCCCTGGGGGGATACGGTTATATCAGGGAGTTTGAGGTCGAAAAGATAAAACGCGATATCAAGATTACCTGCATCTACGAGGGTACCAGCGAAATTCAGCAGAACATAATAAGTACCTTCCGCTGGAAAAAGACGCGCAAAACCAAGGGCCGTTTCTATCTGGACCTGGCCGACCGGATGGACAACCTGGCCGGCCCGGTAGGCGGCAAGGTCCTGGGCCTTGCCGCAAGATGCCTCAACCATACCATCAACCTGGCCCATGAGAACCGCTGGACCAGGCAGCAGGCGGTAATGTTCGCCCTGGCCGACATGATGACCCATGTCGAGGTGGGAGCAAGCCTGGCGTGCAAGGCGGACCAGGACGACAGGGAAGATCTCAAGGCCATGTCGCGCCTGTTTGCCGGGGAAGTTGCCGCCACGGTGGCCTCCAAGGGCCTGGAAATTCTGCTGGGCATGAAGGTCGGCGGCGAACAGGCGGCGGCCTGGCGTTCGGAAGTGGGCTATGACGACCTTTGGCAAGGACGTTATGGCTGGATTGCCGACATGGACTTGGTGGCTGATTCATTGTTTGGGAGGTGCTGAATGGCGGCTGAGATTGAACGTGCAGTGGTCGTGACCGGAGGTTCCCGCGGAATCGGGCGGGCGATTTGCCAGGCTCTGGCCGAGGCGGGAACCCACGTCTTTTTCAATTATTATACCCCGGGAGACCGGGAGGCCGAAGAGACGGCGGCGGCCGAGACCAGGGAGCTTGTGGAGGCGAGCGGGGCAAAAGCCACGGGCATATGGGCCAACGTCGCCGACAAGGAGCAGGTGGAGACTTTTTTCAAGCAGGTCATGGAAACCTGCGGCCGGATCGACGTTCTGGTCAACAACGCCGGCATAACCAGGGACAACCTGCTGGTCAGGATGAAAGAGAAGGAATGGGATGATGTCCTGGAAGTCAATTTGAAAGGCCCATTTCTCTGCATCCAGATTGCTTCCAGGGTGATGATGAAACAGCGCTCGGGCAGAATAATCAATATCGCCTCGATCGTCGGGGTGGTTGGTAACCCGGGCCAGGCGAATTACGTTGCTTCAAAGGCCGGAATAATCGGTTTGACCAAGACCGCCGCCCGCGAATACGCCTCCAGAGGAGTAACGGTAAACGCAGTTGCTCCCGGATTTATCGAAACCGACATGACCGCCAAGCTGTCCCAAAAGGTCAAGGCGGCCATGCTGGCCCAGATTCCCCTGGGCCGGGCGGGAACGCCCGCGGATGTGGCGGCGGCGGTAAAGTTTCTGGCGTCTGAAGATGCGGCTTACCTCACCGGACAAGTTATTCATGTCAGTGGTGGAATGTATATGTGATCAATGGAAAGGAGAAGAACATGTCAGTAGAAGATAAGGTAAAGAAGATTATCGCTGAAAAACTCGGCAAGGACCTGGATGAAGTAGTACCCGAGGCATCTTTCGTGGACGATCTGGGCGCCGACTCCCTTGACCTGGTAGAGCTCATCATGTCCATGGAAGAAGAATTCGATATCGATATTTCAGACGATGACGCCGAAAAATTGATAACCGTCCAGGACGCTATCGATTACATAAATTCCAATTCCTAAGGTTTAAACAGCCGGTCTTTGAACGTGCCGCCGGATCGCCGGCCCAGCGGTTTTGCGCCAAGCAAGCCGGGAGCAAGGCGGCCCGGGCTGAAAGACCGGCCATGGTTCTAACAGGCTGTTGCAAAATGTCATGAGCGCAGGTCAGACAAGGCAAAATCCGACCAAAAAGCGCAGTTTATTGGGTAATAAATGAGCATTTGAGCAGGATTTTAAGACCGTATGGCCGAGCGTAATAGTTTTTCAACGGTCTGCTAAACACCGGTTAACGTGATGGAGTAGGTTGATGGTCAGGGAAGATGGGTTCAAAAAAAGGGTTGTCATTACGGGCCTGGGTCTGGTTACCCCCTTGGCGGTAGGGACCGAGGAAAGTTGGAACGCTCTTTGCGCCGGCAAGTCCGGTGTGGGTGAAATAACCCGTTTCGATGCGTCTCCCTTTCAGACCCGGATTGCCGCCGAGGTCAAGGACTTCAACAAGGAAGATTACCTGCCCCGCAAGGACGCCAAGCGGACCGAGAATTTCATCGCCTACTCCATTGCCGCTACCCGCATGGCCCTTGAAGATGCCGGTCTTGAAATTACTCCGGCCAATTGTGACCGGATCGGGGTGCTGACAGGTTGCGGGCTGGGCGGCCTGGCCAGCCTCGAGCTTACCGCCCGTATCGTGGATACCAAGGGGCCCCGCCGGGTAAGCCCCTTTTTCATCCCCATGCTGATCGGTAACATGGCACCGGGGATGATTTCGATCTACTTCGGAGCCAAGGGCCCCAACCTCTCGGTCGCCACTGCCTGTGCCGCCGGGGCCCATGCCGTCGGCAATGCTTTCCAGATCATCCAGAGCGGCCACGCAGATGCCATGATTACAGGTGGTGTCGAGTCGGTGGTGACTCCCACCTGTATTGCCGGTTTCGGGGCCATGAAGGCGCTTTCGACCCGTAACGACGAACCGGAAAAGGCCTCGCGGCCTTTTGACCGCGACCGGGACGGCTTCGTGGTGGGCGAGGGCAGCGGCATTCTTATTTTGGAGTCCCTTGAACACGCCCTGGAAAGGGGCGCCAGGATCTATGCCGAGATGGCCGGCTTCGGTATGAGCGGCGATGGGTACCACATGACTTCTCCCTCACCCGATGGGGACGGGGCGGCAAGATGCATGCAGGCCGCTTTGCGGGATGCAGGTATAGACCCCGGGCAAATAGGCTATGTCAATGCCCATGGCACCTCGACTCCCCTGAACGATCTTTACGAGACCCGTGCCATCAAGACCGTCTTCGGAGACAAGGCCAAGTCGGTTCCGGTCAGTTCGACCAAATCGATGACCGGCCACTTGCTCGGCGGCGCTGGAGGAATAGAGACGGTCTTTAGCGCCTTGGTTGTCTATCATGGCATAATGCCGCCCACCATCAACCTGGACAACCCGGATGAAGAGTGCGATCTGGATTACATTCCCCATGTCGCCCGCAAGGGCCGGGTCGAATACGCCATGAGCAATTCTTTCGGTTTCGGGGGCACCAACGCCTCTTTGATCGTCAAACGCTACCAGCCCTGACGGTATTGACCCTGTCCAGGACTCTAGCAGGCTGTTGCAAAACTATTACGCTTGGCCCTAGGGCGTTAAAATCCTGCTCAAAATGCTCATTTATTACCCAATAAACTGCGCTTTTTGGTCGGATTTTGCCTTGCCTGACCTGCG
>JALVRI010000236.1 GCA_027031325.1 Desulfobacteraceae bacterium | reverse complement strand
GCTCGGTGGGCAACCGGGATTTTACCATTGAAGTCCTGGAAGGCTTACCTGCAAGCCGGATCCTGGTCCATGGCATTTCCATCAGTCCCGGCAAGCCGACGATCCTGGCAACCAGTGGCGGCAAGCCGGTCTGGGGGCTTCCCGGGCACGCCGTGTCGGCCATGGTTGTCATGACCGCCGTGGTCAGGCCGTTTATCGACCGTCTGGCCGGCCTTGACAGCTCCGGGTACCTGGACGCCACGGTGACCGCCCGCCTTACCCGCAACCTGGCCTCGGCCCAGGGGCGGGTGGATTACGTCCGGGTAAGGCTCCACAGGGGCCCCGGCGGGGTCCTGGAAGCCGAGCCGATCCTTGGAAAATCCGGTCTCATCCGGACCATGGTGGAGGCCGATGGCCTGCTGGCCATCGAACAACATTCAGAAGGACTCGATGCCGGCACCATGGTGTCGGTGCGACTTGTTTGAAAGCCAAGAGAGAGGAAAAGTGGAAGCTGGAACCAAGCGTAACGTCTATCTCGAAATGATTCCCCTGGAAAGGGCGCGCCGGGTGGTGATGGAGGCCTTTGGACACCTCAAGGTTGCCGGCAGCCGGGAAAAAGAGAGCGTCGCTGCGGTCGGCCGGGTGCTTGCCGAGCCGGTGGTGGCCCGGCTGTCGTCACCGTCTTTCCACGCCTCTGCCATGGACGGTATCGCCGTCAAGGCCGCCGATACCTTTGGGGCCCGCGAAACGCGCCCCGTGGACCTGGAGGTCGACCGCCAGGCCTTTTTCGTCAATACCGGTCAGGTCTTGCCTGCCGGCACCGACGCGGTCATCATGATCGAGCACATCCAGCAGGTGGACGAAAAAACAGTCCGGATAGAGGCCCCTGTCTTCCCCTGGCAGAACGTGCGTAAGATGGGCGAGGATATCGTGGCCACCGAGCTTCTTTTCACCCGCAACCACCGGATAACGCCCTATTGCGTCGGGGCCCTGCTGGCCGCCGGTGTTTTCAGTGTCAGGGTTCGACCCCGACCGAGGGTGTTGATCGTGCCCACCGGCTCGGAGCTGGTGGACTGGCGCAAAGACCCCCAATGCAGGCCCGGACCGGGCCAGGTGCTGGAAAGCAACTCCTGGATGCTGGGAAAACTGGTGGAAGACCTGGGGGGTATCTTCGTGCGCCATGATCCTGTTGGTGACGACGTGGAAAAGATCAGGCAGGTCGTCAGCCAGGCGGTCGGCGGAGATTTCGACCTTGTGATGACCATCGGCGGCTCGTCGGCCGGAAGCCGCGATTTTACCCGTCCGGTGGTCGAAGCCCTGGGCAAGGTACTGCTCCACGGGGTGACCATGATGCCCGGCAAGCCGGTCCTGGTGGGGCAGGTGAAGGGCAAGCCGGTTTTCGGCATGCCGGGTTACCCTGTTTCGGCCATCATCGCCTTTGAACAACTGGTACAGCCCCTGCTGGCTTCCATGCAGCACCTCAGCCCTCCGGTGCGCCGGACCCTGGAGGTTTTCCCGACCCGCAAGATTCCGTCCCGGCTTGGGGTGGAAGAATTCGTGCGGGTCAAGCTGGGACGGGTGGCCGAAAAGGTGGTTGCCACCCCGCTTCCCCGGGCCGCTGGTTGCATCACCAGCATAACCGAGGCCGATGGTATAATCCGCATCGGGCACAACAGCGAAGGTGTCGAGGCCGGCAAGGCGGTGGTTGCCGAGTTGATCCGTTCCCGGCAAGCCATCGAGCGGACCCTGGTTGTGGTCGGCAGTCACGACAATACCCTGGATGTGCTGGCCGATGAACTGCGGCG
>JALVRI010000235.1 GCA_027031325.1 Desulfobacteraceae bacterium | reverse complement strand
GCCGCCTGCATTTCGCATACGCACATAACCCGCCGCTGGAGCAGCTTGATCATCCCGACCCGGTTGGGATCAGAAAGGGCCTTCATGACTTTGATGAATTCTTTCATGGTATCCTTATATCGTTATTTAGGAATATAACGAAGCATTGAAACCTTGTCAAACAAATTATCAGCTTCCATCGAAACCGGTTACGGTGCCAAACGATTATCCTTCCAAATACAGTTCGGTTTAACATCGGCCTAAAGTCGTAAAACAAAGGGGCGAAATAATATATGCACCGGGCTGCCGGTTGGAACCTGAGCCTCTTGCTACTTTCCGGGCAAATCATATTCCACCGGTTCAACCACCGATTATCGGCCTGACCGGAAGTCAAGCACATTCACTTAGGAGGTGAAACATGCAAAAGTGGAACGATCTGGCCTTGTGGAAAAAGCTGGGCCTGAGCTATGCCATCCTGCTTGGAATCCTGCTGGCAAGTTCCATCATGTCCTATCGCGCTTTCGAGCAGTTGCAATCCGATTCAAAGCGTGCGATAGAGATCGGCCGGCTTTCGGACATGTTTTCCAGAATACACGCCGCGCACAACAACTGGCTGGCCAAGGTCAACGAATCCCTACTGCTTGGCAGGCGGAACCTTAACGTCGTGACCGATGATCATGAATGCAAACTGGGTCCCTTGCTTTACGGGCCGGAGCGCAAGACCACCGAAAAACTGATCGGCTGGATTTCTCCTTTGCTTGTCTCCCTTGAAAAGCCTCACCATCAAATTCATTCCTCGGCAGCAGCCATCAATGAAATACTGGCCCAATCCGATACGGGAACCTCGAGAAAGGAAATTCTTCGCAGGGCCCTGGAAATCTATAAAAGCCAAACCCTGCCAGCCCTTGAACATTTCAGATCAAATCTTGATTCAATCCAGTCCCGCCTGGAAAAAGAGGTCGCCAAGCTGGATGACGGCCTGGCGAAAGAAGCCAGGCAAAAGAAACTCTTCCTGGTTATTTTCTCTTTCTGTGCCCTGGCAACCGGAATCCTATTCGCCTACCTGCTGACCGGCAACCTTACATCGAGAATGGAAAAGCTTGTAAAATTCGCCCAGACATTGGCCAAGGGCGATTTTACCATCCAGGCCAAGACGGACCATAAGGACGAACTTGGTGTCCTGGAAGCGGCGATGGCCGAAATCTGCGTCCAACTGGGAAAACTTTTCCAGACCTTGACCGGGGAAGTAGTAAAACTTTCGGTAAGTTCCCAGGACATGGACATGCTGGCCCGCCAGATGTCGGACAACGCCGCCAAGGTGTCCGACAGGGCAAACAGCGTGGCATCGGCCGCCGAGCAGATGAGCAACAACATGAATTCGGTAGCCGCGGCCAGCGAGCAGTCCACCACCAATGTCAACATGGTGGCATCGGCGGCCGAAGAGATGACCGGCACGGTGAAAGAGATCGCCACAAGCAGTGACCAGGCCCGTCAAATTTCTTCTCAGGCTGTGGTAACCGCCCAGTCGGCCTCTGACAAAGTCAGCAAGCTCGGCCAGGCCGCCGACCAGATAAGCAAGGTGACCGAAGTGATCAATGAGATATCCGAACAGACCAACCTGTTGGCGCTGAACGCCACCATCGAGGCCGCCAGGGCCGGAGAGACAGGGAGGGGTTTTGCGGTGGTGGCCAACGAGATCAAGGAGCTGGCCAGGCAAACCGCCGAGGCCACCCAGGACATAAAGCAAAAAATCGAGGACATTCAACTCAGCACCGATGACACGATCGCCGAGATAGAACAGATTAC
>JALVRI010000234.1 GCA_027031325.1 Desulfobacteraceae bacterium | reverse complement strand
GCCCGCAAGGTGATAATTTCAGCGCCGGCCAAAGACCCTGACGTTACAATAGTCATGGGAGTAAATTCGAGCCAGTACGATCCCAGGCAGCATCATATTGTCTCCAATGCATCATGCACCACGAACTGCCTGGCACCGGTAGCCAAGGTTTTGATGGAAAATTTCGGTATTCGCAGCGGGCTGATGACAACCGTCCATTCATATACCGGGGATCAGCGGCTCCTGGATTTCCCCCATAGGGATCTGCGTCGGGCACGCTCGGCCAACCTGTCCATGATTCCGACCACGACCGGAGCCGCCCGAGCCGTGGCCCTGGTCTTACCGGAACTGGAAGGCAAGCTGAACGGACTGGCAATTCGGGTTCCCACTCCGAATGTTTCCCTGGTTGACTTGGTTGTTAGCGTGGAAAAAAGCGGAGTTACCGTTTCAGATGTCAACGCCGCCCTCAAAGAAGCTTCTGAAGGGGAACTCAAAGGCATTCTCGGTTTCAGCGAGCTGCCCCTCGTCTCTATTGATTACAACGGTATCACCCTTTCTTCGGTTGTTGACAGTCTGACCACCTATGTCATTGGCCAAATGGTAAAGGTTCTTGCATGGTACGACAACGAGTCCGGCTATTCCAACCGGATGGTGGATTTGGCTGCCATGATTGGTGGAATGTTGTAAAGCATCGTCCAAAAGGAGATCTCTGATGACCAGTCGTAAACCATTGATTGCCGGCAACTGGAAGATGCACAAAACCGGCCCTGAAGCTGTGGAATCGTCCCGCCAGCTGGTGAAGCTTACGGCCGCCGTCGACCAGGTGGATGTAATGATCGCTCCCCCGTTCACCGCCCTGGCCCAAGTAGCTGAAGTCTTGCGCGGAACACGGATCATGCTGGCGGCCCAAAACATGCACTGGGAAACCAGGGGAGCCTTCACCGGGGAGATAAGCTCCGAGATGTTAATTTCGGCCGGATGTACCCATGTTATCCTGGGCCATTCTGAAAGAAGGCAGTTTTTCGGAGAGACCGATCAGACCGTTAATCTAAAACTGAAAGCGGCCCTGGCGGCGGGGCTGCGACCAGTGGTATGCATCGGGGAATCGGAATCAGAACGGGAAGAAGGAAAAACCTTTTCCGTACTTGACAAACAGGTTCAAAACGGGTTAAAGGGCCTACTTTCAGATGACCTCAAGGAATTGATACTGGCCTACGAGCCGGTATGGGCCATCGGAACAGGCAAAACCGCAAGCAGCCAACAGGCTCAGGAAGTACATGCTTACCTGAGAGGGCAATTGGCTGAAACCTATGGCCGGGCAATTGCAGACAAGGTCCGGATCTTGTATGGTGGCAGCGTCAAACCTTCCAACGTGGCCGAATTGATGGCCATGGATGACGTAGACGGAGCGCTGGTTGGAGGGGCCAGTCTGGATCCAGAGACCTTCAGCAAACTGGTCCATTACCAAAACTGAAGCTGGTTTTTTATGAATATATTTTTAGTTGTCGTTCACGTTGTAGTCAGCATCGCCCTGATAATGATAGTATTGCTCCAAACCGGAAAGGGAGCGGACATGGGCGCGGCTTTCGGTGGAGGTGCAAGTCAAACCCTGTTCGGCACTACAGGGGCAAGCACCTTCCTTGGCAAACTGACCACCATCGCTGCCATCGTGTTCATGCTCACTTCCCTTACCCTGGCTTACATGGCTGGGCATCGCAATGCCCAGTCGGTTGTAGAAAAAGCCCCGGTTTCGGCACCGGCGGCCGATTCCGGCAACGATGCTTCAAAGCAGTCGGCAGACAAGGC
>JALVRI010000233.1 GCA_027031325.1 Desulfobacteraceae bacterium | reverse complement strand
TCATTGCGGTCAGCGTGGTTACCGGCCGTTTCGATCTGATCCTGATGGTCTTGCTGAAAGAGGGTTTTGGGCTCTTGGAGTTTTACACCGAGGAGGTATCACGGATCAAGGAGGTGCAGTCGGTGGAAACTTTTGTGGTTTATAAGAGTTATAATCTTAGGGTCCCCTACATCTTTTAATGGCTCTTTAAACAGCCCGATATCTGCGTTGCGCTTCAGCGAGCTTTCGCTGCGGGGGACTACCAGAACGCCGCACTCAGCATGCCTGGCTACGCCTCGATCCCGCCCTCTTTACAAAGCCATTGATAATTCCGGATAATCTCTTTTACCCCAAACCTGCTCAATGCCAAGGTAAACCGCCGCTATTGACGGCACCTGCCGGAATGGTTTATCCAAGTTCCAGGAAAGTTTAGATTTCCGGGAAAAAGCAACATCCAGCCTCCTGATTCCAGCGGCCAGCCGGCTGCCAGGGCCTGGACAAATCCGGATCACGCAGGCAGCTTCACCCGGCTGGCTCAAGACCTGAATCCGGATCGAGAATTGGGCGACAACGGTAACAACCGCTCTGCGACAAACATGGTTCCACCAGGCAAGCCAAAGGCAAAAGATTCCATTGGTACGGCAAGCAACGCTTTTACCGAAAAGCGCAGGCCCGGCTTGCTTTCATCATTCATCTTTCCGTTTTACTTCCTGCCGCTTTTTTGCCTGGCAATCATTGCCATCTTCATCCTGGATCGGGGTACTCCAGGTTTCAGGATAGAAAACGGCCCGGATTGTTTCGTGATCTCCAGGGTAGACACAAAGGCCAACCCCGTCTGTGAAGGTGACCGAATCATCGCCATCGGGGGACTGAAATACCCCCAGGTACTGGGCTACCTGTTCCTGAAAGACTCGCTTGATCATCCCGGGAAATATGTGACAATTGTCCGCAACGGAAGGAAAGTAAAGCTTACATTACGGTATGTCCCCTTGGGAATTTCCGAATTTGTCAAGGCCGCCGGAATGCATATTGCGATAATCAGCATATTGCTCTTTTTGGCCATCCTGGCGGTCACCCGGGCCGCACCGGGACAGCCGGCCAGGCTTTTTGCAACCACCCTGACGTTTTTCTCCCTGATTGTCGCTTGCGAATTTCCTCTTCATTTCGGCATCCTGGACCCTGCAATCCAATCACTTACCTTTGCCCTGCTGGTGACAGCCAACTGGCTGGCTTTCAGTTCCTGGACCCATTTTGTTTGCCAGTTTCCGGTAGAGCGCCGCCTGCTGAACGGAAAACCGCTGGCCGTGGCGGCAATCTATCTTCTGCCGCCGTTGGTATCCATCGGGGCTACCTTGTTGCTGGCAGGTCCTGTTCCGGAGTTTTTCGGCCTGCTCCAACGCCTGCGCTACTGGAGTGTCCCCTTGATTATCACCGGCACCTGGCTCAAGCACCTGAATGATTACCGCAAGGTTTCATCCCCGCTTGTCAAAAATCAGCTCAAACTGCTGCTGGTTGCCGGGATCGCCGGAATAAGTCCCTATGGGCTTTTTTACCTTCTTCCCAATTTGCTCCTCGGCTATCCCCTGATCGCTTTTCGCCTGGTGCTACTTTTCGGGCTCCTGATTCCCCTGGCCTTTTGCGTCGCCATAATGCGCTACCGGCTGCTTGACGTAAACAGCTTCATCAGCGGGGGAATCACATATATCATTCTGGTCTTGGGGCTTATGTTGTCTTATACCTGGCTTGTCGTCATCCTGGAACGCTTCTTGTGGCGGCAGAACAAAATTTCGGAAGAAATTTTGCTGGTCTATT
>JALVRI010000232.1 GCA_027031325.1 Desulfobacteraceae bacterium | reverse complement strand
CTGGTAAGGCAGATGATGAAGACGGACTTGGCGCCGATGAAGTAGACCTGCTGGATTATCTTGCGCCACTGCCAGGGCAGGCTGAACATATGGATCGTGCCCCAGAAGAGGAAGATCGCCATTTTACCCATCTGTTCAACCGGTTCCAGGCTGCGGCGTCCGATGGCAGCCAGCAGGTTCGGGTTGTTTTCAGCAGTATGCATGCGCAGTAACACCTTGTCAGGTTTTAACAGGCTGTTAAGACACCCGCTTTCGATTTAAGTGGACCTGTTGTCAGCGGCTAAGCGGTTCTCGGGGACGGGATGTGGGAGAAAACCCTCGTCCCGGGTATGGGGTGAACGTAAACATTCGCTGACCTGTTCTTTTGCCAGCGTTCGGCCCGGTGGAACGCTGAAAGTCACTTTCACCAGAAAGTCTTTGGATCGGCTGTTGCGGCAAACCGTTGGCTCAACATGGTCATCTTTATATCCGCTTAAGGCAGGTGGTGTCAAGCAGCGGGACAGACCCATGATCCGGACCTGGCGGTGAACAGGATGCAATCGGCCTACGGCTGTTGTCGTAAAGCCCATGACCGGAAATCCTCAGACCAGCTCTGTAAATTTGCGCGCCAGTCCGTCAATTTGGTTCAGCGGGAATTTGAAGTTTGGTCCCCCAGCCCAGGTTGACAGCGGATGATTTTCGTCCCATAAAGAGAATCTCTTGTCCTGTCCTGTGGCCCGTTCGGGACAGTTTCTTACATGAACCACCACCAGGGAGGAATCGATGACTGAAAACTTCGGCGCCATAGAAACTCTAGACTCGAAAGACCTGGCCAGGCTGATAGTCGACATGATCCATCGCCTGGTAATGCACCATGGGTTCTGGTTCAATGAAGTGCGACACCAGATGGGATCTGCCAGGGCCATGGAGGCACTGGAAACTGCCGGCAAAAGGAGCCTTGAAATCCAGATAAGACGTTTGGGCAAGGTGCTGGGCTTCGAAGTCGAGGATGGTCTGCCCAAGCCCCTGGTGGAGATGGATCGCCGGCGACAGTTGGCGCTTCTTGAAGCCGTGGCCGCAAACTGGCTGGCCAACGACGGGGTATGGTTCCAGGCGGTGGAGTTCGAAAATGGAATGAACGACGCCAAGCGTTGCAATGATACTTGTTGGGCTCATTTTTCGCCCCTTGAGGCCTGGTTCATCAAGAAGTTTCTCAATTTGCCCGCACGACCCGGACTTCAGGGGCTGAAGCTTGCTCTTGGATACCGCCTCTATGCCCGTCTCAACGTTCAGACCGTTATTGAAGAAGACCACCAAAGCCTTGTTTTCGAAATGAACGAGTGCCGCGTTCAGGCGGCTCGCAAGAAGAAGAACCTGCCGGATTACCCGTGCAAATCCGCCGGACTGGTTGAATATACTTACTTTGCCCGGGCCATCGATGACCGCATCGTAACCGAGTGTATCGGCTGTCCTCCCGACGATCACCCCGACAGGTGGTATTGCGCCTGGCGTTTCAGGCTCGGGAGCTGAATCAATGACCAGGCAGAAAGAAGGGCCCAGATGAAAGATGGTAATGCCAAAAAGGCTTGCCGCCCTGAAAGCCATACCCGCAAGGCTTACCAGGGTATTCGGCGGATGCTCTTTCACGGTGAAATCGTACCCGGTCAGAAAATCGGCTACCGTGACCTGGCAGAGCGGCTTGGAATGAGCCAAACTCCCGTTATCCAGGCCCTCAAGTGGCTTGAATTCCAAAAAATTGTTCGACACGAACCGAACCGCGGTTATTATACCGAGCCGGTCAGCATCCGCGAAGT
>JALVRI010000231.1 GCA_027031325.1 Desulfobacteraceae bacterium | reverse complement strand
GCCCACCTCCGGTAACACCGGCATCGGCCAGCATGGCCGCTGCAATCCTGTCCTTGACACTTCCCAGGGGATTGAAGAATTCGAGTTTGGCAAATATCCTTGCCTTGAGTCCTGTGGTAATCCTGTTCAGGCGCACCAGGGGGGTGTTGCCTATGGTGGCCCCGATATTGGTAAAGTAATGCATTCGGCCTCCTTTGGATCGCTCCGGGTCGAATCCGGACTATTTATAGATCAGGCGAGGCTGCTCCATGATGACCTTTGTATCGGGCGGTACCGACTCGGTGAGCCAGACGTTGCCGCCGATGACACATCGGGCCCCTATGGTCGTTTCACCACCCAGGATGGTAGCCCCGGAGTAAATGATGACGTCATCCTCGATGGTGGGATGGCGCTTTTTGCCGCGCCACTTGGAGCCCGCATCCTGTGGCAAACTGAGGGCCCCCAGGGTGACCCCCTGGTAGACCCGTACGTTGCTGCCGATAACGGTTGTCTCGCCGATGACCACTCCTGTGCCGTGATCGATCACAAAGCGGGGGCCGATGGTCGCTCCCGGATGGATGTCGATTCCCGTCAGGCTGTGGGCGTATTCTGTCATCAGGCGCGGAAGCAGGGGAACCCGGAGCTGGAAGAGCCGGTGGGCTACCCGGTAGACCATGATGGCAAAGATACCGGGATAGCAGAAGATTATTTCGTCATGGCTCTTGGCGGCCGGATCCCCTTCGAGGGTGGCCTGGACATCGGTGACCAGGAGCTTGCGGATGGCCGGAATGGATTCCAGCATGGCCAATGCTTTTTCCTGGCCGCTCATATCGCATTCCGAGCAGCTCATGTCGTACCGCAGGCATTCGTGACGGATGCTATGGGTTATCTGTTCGGACAGCATGTCATACAGGGTCGTGACGTTACGGCCGATATTGTACTTGGCGTTGGAGGGGTCGAGTTTTTCCTTGGAGAAATATCCCGGGAAAATCAAGCGCCTGAAATGATCGATCAAGTCTGCGACGTATCCTTCGGAAGACAAGGGCTCGTAGTCGATGTGGGTATAACACTCGTCCGTTTCACAATGGGCGATTATCCGTTCGGCCAGAGCCGGAAGACGGGCTTTCATCCTAGCCCTGAAGGCTTCGTCGGTCTTGCAGGTATTTTCTTCCGAGGTTCCTGGATCATGAATATCCATATCGTACTCCCTGTTTGGTCGTTACCGGCAGACTGATATCCCAAACATAATATTGTTTCAGCTCAAGGCAAGTCCGGAACACGGAGACAATACCCTACTCCGGGTACAGTCACTATGTAGCGGGGCTGCCGGGGGTGGGGCTCTATCTTGGAGCGCAGATGCTGAATGTGGACATCTATGGTCCGGCTCCATTTGTAGAGGCGGTTTTCGGGCCACAGGTTTCGGCGGATCGTTTCCCGGTCCAGGGCTTGGCCGGCATGGCGTGCCAACAGCAGCAGCAGGTCGAATTCTTTTTTCGTCAGGGATACCTCCCGGCCGTTGAAGCTGGCCTTGCGGGCTGCGGGATCAAGGAAAAGGTTTCCCACCTCCATGGGTCGAATCCGTTCGTTTTCGAATTCGCCGGCGCGGCGTAGGCGGGCCTTGATCCTGGCGGCCAGCTCCAGATAGTCGAAAGGTTTGACCATGTAATCGTCGGCCCCGCACTCCAGTCCCAGGACCTTGTCGGAAACCGCGTCCTTTGCCGTCAGGAGGATGATCGGGACCCTGGATTTGGCCCTGACCGTGCGACATACCTGGAGGCCGTCGACATCGGGCAGCATGATGTCCAGGACGATGAGATCGATTC
>JALVRI010000230.1 GCA_027031325.1 Desulfobacteraceae bacterium | reverse complement strand
TGTCCTCTGGGGCAATACAGGCGAAAGGCGATTTTGGAAAACGCCGAACACGTTGAAGCCGAATCGATCGAACTGGGAGGGCTGACCGGGAATGTACGGCCCCTGGAAAACCCCGGCAACTCGATGGCCTTTGACCATGTATTTTATCAGCGGGTCAAATTGCTGGCCGTGATCCTGAAAGCCGTGGCCAAGGGTTATCCAATGGGATTCCACCGTAAAAAAGCTTTGGCTGAAAATCTGGAGATGGTGTGCCGAAGCCTGACTTTCTATGGCCGGCTCAAAGACATGGATTTCCTCCAAGTGGCTTGAAACCATGATTTTTAACCTTCAAGGGCTTTCCAGCCTCGAGAGTGAATTGTCAGCATGACCGATATTGTCATAATCGATGACGATCACTTGGTACGTAAACTGTTGGTAGACACCTTTGAATACGGGTTGAACAAAAAGGTGGATACGTTCGAAGATGGTTTCAGTGCCTGGAAGGTTTTGCAAAACGGCTGCTCGGCCAAATTGGTAATCGCTGACGCCAATATTCCGGAAATGGACGGGCTCGAGCTTTTGGAAAAGTTCAAGGCCCTTTACCCCGGACGCAAATTCGTCCTGACTTCCAGCGATCAAACCAACGAAGAAAGAGCGCGTGCCTTGGGAGCCGACGCTTTTGTGATGAAACCTTTCAACGTGACGGACCTGTTCGCCGTTTTACGGAACCTGTTGCCGGTGGAAAAACCCGGGGATGAAAAAGCTTCCGGATGAAACGCGGGTATCCATCCCACGCCATGGGGTCGGCGAGCTGATCAGGTTGTGAACTTGCAGGCGGCGGTGGTGCGATCAACATCAGCCTGAATTGGCAGCCCGGGGTAATTTAGGCCGCGCACTGGCGAATTATGGATTTCAGGCGTTCTTTCTGGTCTTTGGTTAGATTTTTGAACCTTACACTGTGGCGCTTGATTTTCTGCTTCTGAAAAATCAGCCGGCCGGCCTCATTGTCAGACACGGTGGTAAAAGTTATCTCAGCCAGGGGTGGACCTTGAGATGTCGCCAATTTCAGTTCGTAAGTTCCCTTTCCGATTTTGGCCCCCTTGTCCAGATAGTAGAAGGAAAGTCCGCCCATGCTGATATCACCGACCGGAATCTTGGCCCTTGAATGTTCCAGGATCACGAACAGGTTGTTGCGGGGGCGGTAGCGGCGGTATCGGCGCACCTTAAAGGCTAACAAGCGCTTCAAGGGGATAATCATGAAACACCATCCTCCCTTTTGAACGATTGACGGTCAGGCTGATCGCAACCTGATTCTAAATTCTACTCCTGATTATTAGCAAAAGTATTTGATGATGGCGACCTTTTTTTGAGATTACTTGGATGGTGTAAAACCGGAGCCTGTAAGATGGACAGGATTTTTATGGCACTGGCCTTGTTGTGGTTCGGTTTTTCGTCGGCCTCGGCCGGGGATGTTATTTACCAGTGGGTGGACGAGAAGGGAGTCAAGCATTTCAGTGATGTGGCCCCGGAAGGTAACCGGAAAGTAACCGTTGTTCCGGGCCAGGGGCAATCCCGGCCGGACCCGGAGTCTGACAAACAGCGCAAGAGCTTTGACAGTTTGGTTGAGCAGTTGAACAAGGAGACCGCCGCTTCGGAGGCCGAGAGAAAACGGCGTTTGGAGGCCGAGGAGCGACAACATCAAAGGGAAGCTGAAGCAAAACGCCGGGAGCAACTGGAAAAAAAGAGAAAAGCAATCCTGAAAGAGATCGAAATGATCGAAAAAAGGGCCCTCAGTCCCACTTTCACCGAGGGTATGCGCAAAGCCC
>JALVRI010000229.1 GCA_027031325.1 Desulfobacteraceae bacterium | reverse complement strand
CCTGGACATCGAAAAAGAGCCCGGCAGCGGCCAATAAGATGGCAAGCCCGCAGGTTGCCAGGGCCACCTTCGGAAACATGAGCCGGGCGGCATAAAGCAATCTGGCGCCCAGGGGCATGGCATGCAGGCCAAGAGCGTAACGGGGTACCGCTCCGGGCAGGGAAACCTCGCGGGGCCCGTCCCCGGCATCCAGGGTACTTGTTGTCAGGGACTGCCAACTGAAATCCTCGTCCAGCAAATCCTGGGGCGGATCATGGCCGTCTATCCAGGTGATCAACCCGATTTTGTCGAGGGTAAGCCGCAGGTTTTTTTTCAAGGTCTTGAGCTCGCCGATGACGCTTTCCCACAACGAGTTGATTTGTTCCGGGCTCGTGTCGTAGGCCACTATCCTGCGGGCGTAATGGACACGTTTTTTCCCGCCCACCAACACGTCGGCAAAACGACCATGAGGGAAGATCACCGCTGCAGGCTCATTGCGGATCAGCTTTTTGAGCGCATTGAACAAGACCTCGTACAAGGGGAGCAGGACGAGGTGGTCTTGATCCGCCTGCACTAGTTCCAGGTACTGGTTGTATACCCTGGCCGGCACGGCCGTGAAAAAGATATCGACGTTGTTCTTGGCGCCCTTCCTCTTCCAGTGGGTGATTATTGAAACCGGCTCATCGAATTCGCCGGTTTCCTGGAGTTTGCGGCTGACCATCAGCTCCACGTAACGAAAGTCGGCCTCGATGGTCATGGTGCGGGAAATCGAAGATTCAAAGTCGGTTATCCACCAGCGGGAGCCGGAAACCCGGTCCGTACCGGACAAGAGCCGGGCCTTGCCTCCGTCACAGATCCAGGTCCGCCCGTCCAGCTCTACCAGGTATTTTCTCGGATGACCCAACATGTTGCACCTTACCGCCTTATCTTGAAAGCACCGCTGAGAATCAGTCTGACGTCCCGGCCGGGGTCATCGGAAGAGGCATCCGGGGCAACCTCCGCCTTGGCCGGAACCTGATCGTTTTGCTCCTTTTCGGAGGCGACCTCGGGTGTTTGGACAGCAAAAGCAATCGGGGTGAAAAACACGTCTTTTGAAACAGTGCACTGCCGGATGAGCTTCTCGAGCTCCATGAAAGATACCCAGCCCTGGATATTGACATCGAAGCTGTCCCAGTTGTCGGGCTGCATTCCCATGGCGGAGGCACGATCCATGAAACGCTGCACCCTCCGGACCGTATTGAGCTTGCGATTCATTTCGGCCGCCTGGCGTTTCACCACCTTCCGGCGCGCCTGCATCCACCGCAAATCAGCGGTCAGGCTTTTGAATCGCCCGTAAGTATCATAGGCGTAAAGGGATGCGCCCAACAAGGCCGCCGCCAGTATCAGGCAGGCTGCGTGAACCAGCAGGGAACCTGGATTCCGAAAAACTTTGGCCATGGGTTTGGATCTCCCCGGCCGGCAAACCTGCCCCGCCGGCCGGCATTATCGAAAATCTAGAATTCCAGCCGCAGGACGGCTGAATGGGTTCCGCCCTGGTTGGTCGCATCATCGGCCGCCGGCCAGGCTGACAAGACGATCGGGTTGGGTGCATGATTGGCCGTATGAAGCAGGTCTCCTGCTGTTCCGTCCCGACCACCATCGACCAGCCGGTCCCAGGCCATTCCAAGGTCGGAAGAAATACCGGTAACGCGGATGATGTTGCCGACATTGTTCTTGTAATCGAAAGCCAGGGTCAGGGTGCGGGTTACACCCAACGAGTCGGTGTAGGTCCGCTGCAGGCCGTTGGCAAGCTGACCCGGCGGGGGTGCCTCCAGTCCCACGTTGGAAAGCTGGGCCGCCAGGGTCGTATAATTGACGTTGTCACCGCAGTGACCGTCACGGGTCCCGGCATTGGTGGGGCTGTTGGAGTCTCCCAGGATCCAGCCGGTCCGATCGTAGTAATTGTTGAAAGCCACCTGCCAGGCCCTTACATAGGTGGTGTAAAGGCGTTTTTGCTCGGCGCTCTTGACAACATCTTTACCCTTGACCACCGCCCCGATGATAATACCGATTATTATCAGCACAATGGCCATTTCAATGAGAGTAAAGCCTCCCTGTTCTTTGATCTTGCTACCAATCATCTTGCTTACGTTCATGTTACCACCTCTTGGTTGATTGTTTGATCGGCCTGATATCTTCCACCTTAAAGCGATTATCGAACCGTGGGGTTAAATCTTGAATCCCGATGCCAATCTGTGCCACCGTCGCCAGAAACATCCGGAAGTCATCAGACCCGGCAATCCTTAAACCTTGGTTCAGCAGGATTCATACCAACCATGCTGAATTTTGATATCTATTTGATATAATTAAGATATTACTTACAGAAGGATAAGATCGGAGTGTCAATAATCCGACAGGCGGGCTGAAGGGTGAAAAACAGGTCGTAAGTTTGCGTGACTCCGGCAAGAGGCGCTACGGGGAAAGGGACCGCCGGGCAAAACCTAAAACCTGTGGTAAGATCGGGGACAGCCGGCTTCCTGTGCCGGGGGCAGGCACTACCGGTTCAATGCCGATAAGTATCCGCCTTGATTCCGTACCTGCGCATGATCTGCTGGAGGGCCTGGCGTTCCAGCCCGCATTGACGGGCGGCAGCCGAGACATTGCCCCCGGTTGAGGTAAGCATGCTGCCTATGTAAGCCTTGTTGAAACGGGTCAGGATCTGTTCCTTGGCCTGCTTATAGGGCAGACGGGTGATCTCGGGGTCAGGGTCGCTACAGGGGCCTTGCGTGGCCGGCAGCCCCACGTCCTGGGGTGTTATGACCTCGCCGCTTGAAAACAGGATACCCCGCAGAATCATGTTTTCCATTTCCCTTACGTTGCCTTCCCAGTGGCGTTGCATGAAAATTTCCAGCAGCTCGGGCGCCAACATCTTTTTGGGCCGGTCCAGCTTCCGGCAGTGCTTGGCAAGCAAGTGGGCCGCCAGCAAGGGAATGTCCTCGACCCTTTCCCGCAGGGCGGGCATGCGAATTGGAAGTACATTGAGGCGGTAAAAAAAGTCTTCCCTGAATTCCTGGCGCTTGATCTTGGCCTTCAGGTCCTGGTTTGTCGAAGCAATTATGCGTACATCCACATGAATCGAGCGTGTGTCTCCCAGGGGCTTGATCTCTTTTTCCTGAAGCACCCTGAGCAGCTTGGTCTGGATGGTAGGGCTTATGTCACCGATTTCATCCAGAAATATCGTTCCGGTATGGGCCTCCTGGAAAAGCCCCACCTTGTCCCGGGTGGCATGGGTAAAGGCGCCTTTGCGATAGCCGAACAATTCGCTCTCAAGTATATTTTCAGGCACAGATGGACAGTTAACCGCCACAAACGGCCCCTTGCTGCGATGGCTCAGGGCGTGAATCGCCCTTGCCGTAAGGTCCTTGCCGGTACCCGACTCGCCGGTTATCAAGACCGTAAGATCGGTTTTGGCAACCATGTCGACAGCCTGGAAAACCTTCTGCATGGCAGGGCTTTTACCAACCAGGTTCTGGAACTTGTCGTGCTCCCGGCAGCGATCCTGAAGACGGGTGTTTTCCCTGATCAGACGGCTTCGTTCCAGGGCCTTTTCAAGACGCACGATCAGGGCATCATGGTCAAAAGGCTTGGTAACGAAATCATAGGCTCCCCGTTTCATGGCTTCCACCGCCATGTCGATATGGCCGTAAGCGGTCATCATCACCATCGTCAACCTGGGGTATTGCCTGCCGACAATATCAAGCAGCTCCATTCCGCTCATCCCCGGCATCTTGATATCGGCCAGGACCAAATCCACGGGGCGGGATGCCAGGACCTGGAGGGCATCCTCGCCCGAAGAAGCCAAATGAATTTCGCACTGCAAATCGGGCTCAAGGCTCCGCTTGAGCAGTTGCAGCATGTCAGGCTCATCATCCACGATCAACAAGGTGGTCTTCATGGATCTGATTATCCCTTTTCTTCTTTTCCCAGAGGCAGCACTATGGTGAAGGTCGAACCTTCGCCTGGCTGGCTGCGCACGTATATACTGCCCCCATGGTTTTTTATGATTCCATAACTTACAGACAGGCCCAATCCGGTACCCTGGCCGGTGGGCTTGGTGGTGAAGAAGGGGTCGAAAATCCGGTTGAGATTCTTCTTCTCGATACCGTATCCGTCGTCGATAACCTTGATCACGGCCTTGGTCTGGGATTCGTTGAGGGCTGTGGTCACCTGTATGGTGCCATCGCCTTCAACAGCGTGGCGTGCATTCATGATCAAATTTATGAGAACCTGCTTTATCTTCTTTTCGTCCAGCAGCAAGGGGCCTATCCGCCTGTCATACTTGGTTTCAAGGCTGATACCGTCCAGGTCGGCATGATGGCGGACAAAGGAAATCACATCTTCAATCACCTTGTGGATATCGACCATCTCTTTTTTGGGAGGTGAAGTACGCGCAAAGTTGAGCAGGTCTTCAACGATGGCCTTGCAATTGCGGACGTGTTTTTCAATCGTCTTAAGATCAGCGTAGCGGCTGGAGTCTTTTGTTTCGGACCGCATCAACAGCTGGGTATATCCGAGAATTATTCCCAGGGGGTTGTTGATTTCATGGGCAATTCCGGCCGACAGTTCACCGATTGAAGCCAGCTTGTCGGCCTGGGCCATCTGCTCGCGCATCATCCGGCGCTGCTCGATATCCTTGATCAAGAAATGAATCTGGTCTTCTTCTTCGGGGCCTTCCCTTGCCAGGCTGCCTGAAAAAAGGGCCGCTTTGCGGTTTCCGTCGCGGGTTTTGAGGTCAAACTCGACGCTGGCCAAAAACCCCTTTTGTTCAATGCTGTCTCTAATCTTTTCCCAGGCCTCCTTGTTCCACAAGTAGCGCCGGAAACTTTTCCCGCGAATGAAATCACGCCCCGGGGCAAGGCCGAGCATGCGGTAGCCGGCAGGATTCATGTTCAGGATCAGCCCGTCTTTGCGGGTCACCAGGATCATGTCCTTGGAAACTTCAAAGATGCGGCGGTATTTCTGTTCCGAGATCGCCAGGGCCTCGGTGCGCTGTTCCACCAGCCGTTCCAGGTTCTGGTTGAAAAAAAGCAACTCTTCATGGGCCGATTGCAATGCCTGCCTATCCCTGCTGATGGCCTGGTAGACCGCCCAGGTACGCCCGAAAAACTGAGTCACAGATCCTACCACCACGAAGGTGAGGGTATTGATCGCCCCGCTGTAAGGCCGGATTGTCGACCAAACCTCCCCCTTGCCGCCCATGACAAGCAATTGGCGGACGATATGCCCGGCTGAACGGGATACTGAAAACACGGTCAGGGAGACACAGACCCAGAAAAGATAAGTCCAGAGAACATTCTGGGGATCATTGCGCTTGAGCCTGACAGTAAGGTTCAAACAGGCAAAAGCCAACACAATCATCATCATGGCCCCGCCGACATCCACCAGCCAAAGGGGGAAAATATTGAACGTCATGCTCCCTCCCCTTTTTTGTCGGCGGGCAAAGATCCACGGGCCAGTAACTGGAGCCCCCTGAAGAGCCAAAGCATGGCCGGAACACAAAGCAGGTGATCGAACTTGATTACATAATAGGTCCATGCCAGCAGGGTGCTTGGCGGATCGGTCACGATCCTGACCCGCCAGGTATCTATCCTTATGATATCGACCACCTTTACCTGCTCGGTCATCATGTGGCCCGCAAAGGCAACCAGATTCCAGAGGATAAAAAACAAGGCGGCATTCTGGATGTGACTCCATCCGATCTGGCGCACAAGTTCCCATTTGCGCAGCCAATAGATCAGCAGGCCCATCGAAATAACGAAAAAGA
>JALVRI010000228.1 GCA_027031325.1 Desulfobacteraceae bacterium | reverse complement strand
GTTCAGGGTTGAAGCAAGGCATGTTCATAACACTCGAAGGTATCGAAGGCTCGGGCAAAACCACCCAGGCCCAAACCGTGGCCGCCTGGCTTGCCGAACGCCGGATCGATTTCGTCCTCACCCGGGAGCCTGGAGGAACATCTATCGGTCAGGCGATCCGCGGGCTCCTGCTCGATCCTGCAAGCTCGGATCTTGATCCTGTGGCCGAACTGCTGCTTTACAACGGGGACCGGGTACAGCATATCAATACTTTTATCAAGCCCAACCTGGATGCCGGCCGGACGGTGGTTTGCGATCGCTTTTTCGATTCAACCATGGCTTATCAGGCTGTGGCCCGCCGGTTGGGTGTCGAATTGGTCAGCCGTCTCCACGACCTGGTTTGCGACGGCCTTCTGCCGGACCTTACATTGTTGTTGGATCTGGACCCGGACCAGGGGCTGAAACGCACCTGGCGACAGGTGGATGCCGGCGGACGGAGCCGGGATGAGACGCGTTTTGAAAACGAAAAGCTTGAATTTCACAAGCGGGTGCGGAAAGGCTACCTTGACCTTGCGGCCCGTGACCCCGGGCGGATTAAGGTGGTGGACGCATCCGGTCCCCCTGGACAGGTAGCCGGGCGTATCTCGGAAATCCTTGAAAATTTTTTGGGGAAATACCTTAAAGATGGCAAGTAGTATTCTCGACCTCATCGGCAATACGCCCTTGGTTGAGCTGCGGCATCTCAACCCCAATCCCCGTGTGACCATGATGGCCAAACTCGAGTACCTTAACCCCGGGGGCTCGATTAAAGACCGTGCCGCACTTTACATGATCGAAGAAGGGGAACGCCGTGGGCAATTGACACCGGCGAAAACGGTGATCGAAGCCACCAGCGGAAACACTGGTATCGGACTGGCCCTGGTTTGTGCCGTCAAAGGTTACCGCCTTGTTCTGGCCATGGCCGAGACAGCCAGCATCGAGCGCCAGAAAATACTAAGGGCCAGGGGGGCCGAGCTTTTGTTGACCCCCGGCCACCTGGGCACCGACGGCGCTATCGAGGAAGTTTATCGCCTGGCCCGCGAAAATCCGGACAAGTATTTCATGACCGACCAGTTCAATAATCCGGCCAACTGGAAAGCCCATTACCACGGAACGGCAATGGAAATCTGGCACCAGACCGAAGGAAAGCTGACGGCGGTGGTGGCCACCATGGGGACTACCGGTACTTTGATGGGGCTTTCACGGCGCCTGAGGGAGCTGGATCCCCGGGTACAGGTGATCGGTGTCGAACCCTACCTGGGTCACAAGATCCAGGGCCTGAAAAACATGAAAGAGTCGTATCGGCCGGAAATCTACCAGCGGGAGCTGCTTGATATCAAGCTTCACGTGGAAGACGAGGAAGCCTTTGAGACAGCCCGCCGCCTGGCAACCGAAGAGGGTCTCCTGGTGGGTATGAGCAGCGGGGCCGCGGTGGCCGCTGCCTGCCGCCAGGCGGAAAGCATGGATTCCGGGCTGCTGGTCGTGATTTTACCCGATGGTGGTGAACGCTATCTTTCCACCAGCCTCTTTGTCGAGCGCAAACGGAGCGGGTTGAAACTATTCAATGCCGTCAGCCGGCGCAAAGAGACTTTCGAACCCAGGGCCGGTAACAAGGTAACCATTTTTTCCAACGGGCCCTCGACACTTGGCGGCCTGGACTTGACCGAGGCAAGGCGCCTGGTCTTCACAGATATTTTGCGCCGTTATCTGGCTTACGGCGGAATGGATGTAGAGCACATCATGACGGTCAACGACCTGGACGATCAGACCCTCAATGGTGCCGAGGCCGCCGGCTTGAAGCCTGATCAATTCGCGGCAAAGAGCTTGTCAAAGTTCAGGGCGGAGCTGGAAAGCCTGGGGATCATGGCGGCCGACACCTACCTTTTCGCCAGCGAGCACGTCGATCAGATGGTGGAGGTGGCAAGCCGCTTGGTGGCCAAGGGTTTTGCCTATGAAAAGATGCGCTCCTTGTATTTCGATATCTCCCGGGCCGATGGATACGGGAGCTTGTCCGGGATTGATGTGGACAAGGTCAGGCCGGGGGCTACCGTGGAGGTTTACCGTTTCGTAAAAGACAACCCCAGGGATTTTGCTCTTTTCAAGCGCGTCAGCCTGGGGGATTTGAAAAAGGGCCGTTACTTCAAGACCCCCTGGGGCAGTGTCCGTCCGACCTGGTCCCTCCAATGCGCAGCCATGGCCCTGGAGTTTTTCAAGGAAGGGTGCGACATCCATGCCGGCGGCCGGGGGCAGTTGTTTCCCCACCATGAAAATGAGAATGCAATCGCCCGCGCCCTTACCCGCAGGCCACTGGCGCGTTTTTGGGTTTATTGCGATCCGGTCCGGGGCCTTGAAAGTGAAGCGGGTGTCCGCCGGGACCAGGGAACCGTCAGGCATTTGGTGGAACAGGGCTGGAAAGGACGCGAAATAAGGTTTTGGCTTCTGGCAAGCCATTATCGCAAGCCCTTGTCATTTTCCCGGCAGCGCCTGCTCAACGCCAGGCGATCCCTCCACCGTCTCGACGATTGCCTGATGGGGCTTCAGACCTGGAGAGGAGGCCAAGAATGGGCCGGGCTGGATCAACTGCTCTACGATCTCAAGTCCGGCTTTGCCGACGCCCTCGATGACGACTTGAACATGTCTGCCGCCTTGGCGACCATATTCAAGACGGTCAAGATCCTCAACGGCCGGATGTCTGCCGGAAAGATTTCACGTTCCCAGGCCGCCAAGGCCGTGGAGGTATTCAGACAAATCGGTAAGGTGCTCAACATTTTTCCTTCCGGGGATTTGATCCGGAACCGGGAAGTCCAGCAATTACTGAAGAGGCGTGAAGATGCCCGCAGGGCCGGAAACTGGGAGCTTGCCGATGCGATCCGTGACAAATTGCTGGCCATGGGGGTAGCCTTGCGGGACAACAAGACCGGTTGATTTGGGTTCCGGAGCCCGATCAACCATGAACTTTCCAATCGAGGTGCAGATGGACAAGCCGATTATCTTCCCTTTCACTTATCTCGGATCTTCAGCCCTGGACGCAATACATCGTTGGCTGGGTGTTTTCCAGATGCTTCAGCTTGCTCCCGGCCTGGTGCCGGATAATGTCAGGGAAGCGGCCGGGCAGGGCAAGCTCGACATCAGGTACCAGGAAAAGGTCGATCCCGAACGGCTGGTCGGCTTGCTTGAAGATTACCGGCTTTGGGCCGACCAGTTCGGCCGGGATGGAACGACCCTGGCTTTGTTTTACCAACAGCGCCAGGGCTTGCCACCGCTGCTGGATGAAGACGCTCCTTCGAGGATAAGAAATCAGATCAGGCAGATGGCCGGTGACGGTGCCGGCACGGCTGCTTCCAGGGACCCTTTTCTGGAGGCCTGTCTCATTTTGGCAATGGCCCAGTTCTACGACCGGCAGCAAGAGGAAATCGAAGGACAGCTCCAAGCCATAAGCGCCATGGAAAGGGAGCTTTATGCCGGCCTCAAAGGTGAGCCGGAAGTAATCGTTTCCGGATCTCCAAGCCTGCCGACCGGACAAGAGCCTGGAACCGTAAAGACTCCGGCCAGGCTGGTTTCCTGGTCCCTGTTGGCGGCAAACAGCAAACCGGTGCCCATGTTCTGGGTTACTACCAGCCAGGCCGTTATCGAGTATATCTTGGAAAGGGAAGAGCTTGAGCAGGTGGCCGAGCTGGATCTCAAAGAAAGCTTCGATCCGGAGACCCTGGACAATATCTTGGCCGAGCCGGGTTCGATGCCGGACTCGTCGCCGCTGGATCTGGGCCGGGTCGAACCTCCGGGGCTGGTCCTGTTGCGGTTACAGCGGCCATGGCAAAAATTTCCGTTCAACCGCCTGGAAGGGCGGTTGCCCGAAAAAGGTCCTCCATATATCGTGCTGGGCTGGCTCAGGCTGTAACCTTCCCCGGATGGGGATGGGAAGCGGTGGAATCCTGCCCCACGGGCGGGAACAAATAGATGCCGGTTGTGAAATTATTCAATGAAATTACTTTTGTAGGCATTTGAAATCCAAGATCCGGTTTGTGGTGATCGGAATATGCTATCCAATGCTTGCCCCGGCGGCTGGATGTTTTCCGGGAAGGGTCATGATGGTGGAAACCTTTTTTTGTGTTTAAAGACAGATAGGTGGTATCAGAGCTGTAATTTGTTTTTATTAAAGGAAAATCTTTATTTTTAAAAAACCATCGACAAGGCTTGACTAGCTCTGACAATTGGTATAAGGGCAGTTTCTGGTAAAGGCAATACGGCCGGAGAAAAGGCCGGCTCAATCCATGTATGACATGAAAGGAGGCACCAGAATGGCTTTTAACCCTGTAGTAGACGAAGACAAATGCGTCGGATGCGAGGAATGTGTCGACGTTTGCCCGGTAGAGGTTTTCGAAATGGTCGATGGAAAATCCAATCCGGTCAACGCCGAGGAATGTCTCGGCTGCGAGAGCTGTGTCGAGGTTTGCGAAGAAGGGGCCATCACGGTGGAAGAAATCTAGTTTCAACCGTTGTTTCAACCCGCCGGCATCCTGGTTTGCCGGCGGGTTATGTTTTCTTGGGGATGCCGCCATGAAAGCCGATGCCAAGTGGCATGTATTCGAAACATGTTTTGGGCCGTCTGCCATCTTGTTCCACCTCAGCCCGTTCAGGATTGTCGAATTGCGCCTGCCTAATCCGGCCTTAAGGCAAATGATCGCCGGCGACGGGCGCGGGCATATTGTGACAATCGACGCCTATCCCCGGCTAAGATGGGTGGTTGAGCAGGTACGAGGCTATTTCAGGGGGCATGAGATTGTAGATGTGCCCTGGGAACTGATGGATCTTGATGGCTTTTCTAAGGCCCAAAAGAGTATCTTTTCAGAGGTTGCCCGGATTCCGTATGGTTGCCTGAAAACTTATGGCCAGGTGGCAATGGAGGCCGGATATCCCGGAGCGGCCCGTTTCGTGGGCAATTGCTTGGCAAAAAATCCCTACCCGGTTTTGATCCCCTGCCACCGGGTCGTCCGCAGCGATGGCGGCCTTGGTGGATTTGGAGGTGGCCTGGATCTCAAGCGGTGCATGATCGAGCTTGAAAAGGCTGGCGTCTGCCAATCAGGCCACAAGCGTACCTTTGCCTGACAGACCAGTTGCCGGTTACGGCACCGATCAGTTTCCCCTGCCTGGCTACCTTCTCATGACAGCCCAAGGTCAGAAATCTATCTCCAGCCGGAACATGATTCCACCGTTGCTTGAAGGCATCAGGCCCAGACGGCTGTTCAAGCTTTGTTTGGCCCATTCAGGCGCCCAGGTTTGGCGTCCCAGAAAGCGATAGCCCTGGTAAATGGCCAAGGCGAATACCGAGGCGGCAAAAAAATTTGCCGACGCCGATCCCCAGTAATATTCAATGCCTGCCATGTCACCCTGATACCAGTCAGGTCCACTCTTGTTGGAACTGCCTATGAACCAATAATCAAGGGCGTATATTACGGGGTTGAAGACGTTCCAGAACATCATGCCGCGGACGAAGCTGTCGTCAGGATCTATGGTCTCGTCCTGAAGGATCACTTCTGAACAGACAGCCTGGGTGACGAGTCCCGCCGAGTTCAGCAGGCCGCCTTTTAAATCGTTGCTTGAGTTTTCCCTGAAGCCGAGAGGCTGGTTGTAGGTCCCGAGGCCCCACTCCAGGTCGGTATTGGCTAGCTTGGCAACAAGGGCATGGCCGCTTTCATGGAGACCGTAAGCCGAGATCGTCCCGGCGGCGAATTTGAGGATTTTAAGGGCCGCAGACGGCCGGCTTCCGGCAGGAGCTGT
>JALVRI010000227.1 GCA_027031325.1 Desulfobacteraceae bacterium | reverse complement strand
GGTCAATCACTATCTCCGACTTTCAACCCGGATCATGCGCTTCCGGCTGCCCTCCGCAGCACATCTTCGCCGAACTTGCAAGCCGCAAAATCCGGGTTTAAAGATAGACAAAAGGATCTCTTTCCAGATCGGTTTCGACGACCTCCAGGTCCCAGCCTGCTTCCTTCGCCCTGGCTTTCAAGCGCTCGGCAATCGCCCGCACGACTATCTTCTCGGATGCGAAATGCCCCATATCTATTACCGCCCGGCCGCATTGCTCGGCCTGACGTGCATCATGGTAATGCAAGTCCCCGCTGATAAACACCTGGGCGTCGCCGGCAAGGAATTTTTTCATCAGGCCTGAGCCGCTGCCGGAGCAGATGGCGGCTCGTTCGATCTTCATTCCGCCGTCACCGGCGTACTTCAACCCCTTGAGCCCGAACCCCCTCTTTATCCTCAGGCAAAGTTCGGCCAGGCCGGCCGGTTCTTCGAAGTATCCCACCCTTCCGATGCCCAGCTCACTGCCGGGTTGATTTTCAAGCACCCCGGTACAAGTCAATCCCAGGTGCGCGGCAAGGACATCGTTGACGCCCCCGGCGGCCGAATCCAGGTTGGTATGAGCGCAGTATACCGCCATCCCGGCTTCCAGGGCCAACTTGATATCGCCACCCAGGCCGGTCGCGGGATTGATTGCGCGCAAGGGGTGAAAAATCATGGGATGGTGGGTTATTACCAGGTCGACCCGGTTGGCCGCCGCCGACCGCAAAAGGCCGCTCAGAGGATCGAGGGCCACCCAGACAGTCTTGACGGGCCATTGGGGGTCTCCTACCTGCAGGCCCGGATTGTCCCATTGCTCGGCCAGGGTCAGAGGGGCCCAGTCTTCCATGAAAGCGCAAATATCGGCGACGGTAACGCTCATGGCCTCATGATTCTGCCGGAAGTATTCAGGTTAAGGGCCAAAAAAGGCGCGGTTCAATGCCAAACCACGCCTCAACTCAGGTTAAAGTACTTTCCAAAGCGAGTGGGCCCACCTGGGATCGAACCAGGGACCTACCGGTTATGAGCCGGTGGCTCTACCAACTGAGCTATGGGCCCTCAAAGATCGCTGTGACTTACTAACGACACGCAGGGTGTTTGTCAAGCATCAGAATGCTAATTTTCGATGAAGCTTTTAAGCTTCCGGCTGCGTGTCGGGTGCCTGAGCTTACGCAGGGCTTTGGCTTCTATCTGCCGGATACGTTCCCGGGTAACCGTGAAATCCTGGCCGACTTCCTCCAGGGTGTGATCCGCTTTTTCCCCGATGCCAAACCTCATCCGCAAAACCTTTTCTTCGCGGGGCGTCAGGGTTGCCAGGACCTTGCGAGTCTGTTCGGCCAGATTGAGACTGACGGCTGCATCCGAGGGCAACATGAACTTCTTGTCCTCGATGAAATCACCCAGGTGACTGTCTTCTTCTTCGCCGATGGGTGTTTCGAGCGATATCGGCTCCCGGGCGATACGCAGGACCTTGCGCACCTTTTCAAGCGGAATTTCCATCTTTTCAGCTATTTCTTCAGGCCGCGGTTCACGACCCAGCTCCTGGACCAGGTAACGCGAGGTCCTGATCAGCTTGTTGATGGTCTCGATCATGTGAACCGGAATCCTGATTGTACGTGCCTGGTCGGCGATGGCCCTGGTAATGGCCTGCCGGATCCACCAGGTGGCATAGGTGCTGAACTTGTACCCGCGCCGGTATTCGAACTTGTCCACGGCTTTCATCAGGCCGATGTTGCCTTCCTGGATCAGGTCGAGAAACTGGAGACCGCGGTTGGTATATTTCTTGGCGATGGAGACAACCA
>JALVRI010000226.1 GCA_027031325.1 Desulfobacteraceae bacterium | reverse complement strand
GTCAGGTCGCATTTACCTTGGAGTCTGTTTATCCGTTTTCTGGTACGGGCTCAGTGGATGGCCGTAGCATGTCCCTGATTTCAGACCCTGAAGCAGGCGCTTCTTTACGCATATCCTTAACTTTTTCTGAAGATGGGGACAGTTTCTCAGGAACTTGGGATTTTGTCAGCAGCAATGGAACCATCACCGGGTCGAAAACTCCCTGGGCTACCTACGACCTGGATGGGAATGAAATACCCCGCTTTGCCGGCAAGGATGTCCTGGAATTGGAAAAAATTTCAAAAATCTCGAAATTACGCTCCGGTGCAGGGCATGACTATTCCGACGATTTCGAGTCATGTAGAAGCATGAAGCATTATTTTGTGCCTAAAGACGGTGTAGACAGGTTATCCATGAAAATATTCTCACCCATCAATGGTACCCTAACGGCGCTTACCGATGACTGGATGGAAGAATCGATCTGGAAGGGCAAGGTCGTCTGTATAAAATCGAAGGACTATCCGGCTTTTTACGTAATCATATATCATATAGATTTAAGCAACCCGCTTGACCTAGGAGAAGAAATTGCGGCCGGCCAATTGCTTGGTTATCCTGCGGATTATGACAATGTGGGTGTTGCCGATACCGCAGTTGGCGTCATTACGCCAAGCGGGTACAAACTGGTATCATATTTTCAAATCATGACGGATTCATTATTTCAAAACTACAAAGCGCGTGGCGTAACCTCCAGGGATGACATGATAATTCCAAAGGAACAAAGAGATGCCGACCCTTTGACATGTGATGGAGAAGAATTTCTTGACAGGGGGCACCTTGAAAATTATGTAACGCTCAACTGAAAACGGGTTAATAGTCCTGGCCCGCTGCGCAATTGCCATCAAACCAAATCGCAAGTCAACCGCCAATCCTAATCAGCCATATCACAGGTACGATCTATCTTATCTTGACATCGAGGCTGGCAATCTGAAATTATGACTTTCCAAAAATTCGTTGGCAACCATTAAGAATTGCCTTGTTGCAGGATGCCAAGATGACACGCAAGCCCACCTATGAAGAACTGGAGGCTCAGGTCAGAGCATTGTCCTTGGAATTGGCCGCCTACAGAAACCAGGACAACACAATAGTTCGCTTGTTGTCAGAGGAATTCAAGCAGCTTGCAGACAGGTCCCAAGACGCCATCTATCAATTCGATATCGAATCACAGACTTTCTCATTTTTCAACAAACTGTTTCTATCCCTGTATTCCACAGAGAAAGACGGCACAAAAGTTCTTTCCCCCCAAAGCGTTCTAATGCATATCCATCCAGATGACCGTAAAAAAGTAAAGGCAGCCTGGGCCAAATCATTGGAACCTTCCAACACGAAGGGAGATATCGAATATCGCCTGCTGACAGCCGATGGAGCCATCCGCGTAATGCATGACCGTTGGACAGTCGTTCGTGATCCGGACGGTACGCCGGTAGCAATTGAAGGTTTCATCCGGGACAACACCTGGCGTTACCAACTGGAAAAAGAACTCGAAATGAGCCTTCAAAACTCACCCATCGGTGGCTATATCGCCCAGGATGGACGCTTCAAGTACGTCAACCCGGAGTTCATGCGCATCACCGGATACGGAAAGGAAGAATTGATCGACACCGAACCTTTGCATATCGTTCAGCCCGCCCATAGAGACAGGGTCAAGGAAAGCTGTATCTTGATGTTGAAAGGAATTCGTCACGCCCCTTATGAATTTTTAATCAGTGACAAAAAAGGGAACCCCAAATGGATTCTGGAGACCGCAACTTCGATCCAATACAGGGGCAAGCGCGCGGCCATGTGTTATTTCATGGATATTTCTGAATCCAAGCAGGCTGCCAAAGAGCGCCTGGAAAAGGAAAAATTGCTTTCCGTCCTGGAAATTGCGGGTGCCGTCGGACATGAGCTCAACAACCCCCTCCAGGTGGTCTTGACATGTACCGAAAAACTGGCGCCATCGGCGGACGCCGATCAACGACAGACCAGATTATACGACCTGCTGCGCAAAAATATCGAGGCCATGCAACGGATTGTGCACAAATTCAATAATATCACACAATATATCACTAAAGAATATGTGGGCGGGGGAAAAATCATAGACATTGATGCCGCATCGGCTCAAAGGACAGACAGCGTGTCGGGCCCTGACTAGCATCCCTGCTTTTGCGGCCGTCAGGCATTGAACCTGCCCCGCCGCTAGTTCCTTGCACCCTATCCATGTGTCCAAATCCTTTCCAGCCTTTGTCCAGGTGCATCCGGAAACTGCTCCCCCACCTGCCGCTTGTCTGGTCAAATTTGATTACAATCGGTGATTAAATACATAGATCCCGGATTTTGCAGCCGGCCAGTTTGGCAAAGATGCGAGACGTGGGGGCGGACAGACCTGCTTTGTTACTTCAACTGCCCTCCAACAAAGCAGATTCGGTAAAATCACAAGCTCCTTGCGGCTTCAAATGCCTGAAGACTTTTCACCGATTCGACTTCACCTTTTGGGTGAAGGCACGGGCAGGAACAAATACATGTTAACTACGTAATAATTCAGTGAAATAGCTTCTTTGCAGGCCTTTGAAGTGCATGATCCGGGCAGATTAGAATTTGATACCTCCTGCTTTAGATTTCATCGGATATTCTGGAAAGTCCTCAGACAGGTAGAGTGCAGCGTCAGTACCGATGTTTCCCAATTGAAGGAAGGGAGTTAAAAAATTCCCTCATCTGTAAGGATAGTCATTCAGAAACGACAAATGCATCAGAGTTGGTTTTAGGTACTTAATTTACAACTAGCCGGGAAGGGAGGAATGCATGAGAAAGCTCACCGTTGTCTTAACAAGTATGCTGATTGTGTTCAGCCTGGTTATTGTCGCAAGCGCAGAGGATAAAATGCCGGAAGCAAATGCCCAGGCCCTCTGGAACTACATCACAAAGGTCTCGCCATATAAGACCTGGAGTTTCTGGCCCGATCATAAAGGCATGCAAAAAGGACGGGCACCCCACGGTCCATGGCACAAGGTTTACGTGAATGACAAGGCCCTCAACTCCTCTAAAGCTCCGGTTCATTATGGTGCAATCGAAGTGAAAGAAAACTACGACAATTCTAAAAAGCTCAAGGTCATTACCGTAATGTATAAGGTCAAAGGGTACAATCCTGCGGCAGGGGATTGGTTCTGGGTAAAGTACCGCTTGAACGGCAAAGCAGACAAGTTCGGCAAGCCCAAAGGTTGCATCAGGTGTCATGGTGTCAGGGCTGATAACGACTATATCAGCGTCCATGAATTCAAATAAAATTCATCCATGGAACAAGAAGGTTCAAGACAGCCCTGACTACAAGTGACATTACGTTTTGTTGTTTACTTGGCCCGGACCTTTTCGAAACCCATAAGCCAAATTAAAAAACTACCCATCGGCAAATTGTTGTTTTGTTTGTTGATGGGTAGTTTATGGAACTTTATTTATGGAGCAAAGATGCTTCTTATCCATCCTGCCATCCAATTATGCGCCAGTTTGCTGGCATGCTACATCTTGTTTCTCGGCATTCAGCGTTTCCGTATGCTGCATATGAAACAGAAAGCCAAGTTCAACTGGAAACGCCACGTTCTGCTTGGTATTATATCAATGGTCACTTTTATGGCAGGCATGATCGGGGCAATGGTCCTGGCTTACCTCCACTGGCATGGCATCCTGATCACCGGAGTCCATGCTGAAATAGCTCTGCTCATCCTGCCCTTATTGTTATTCGGTTTCTTATCCGGCCTTTACATGAACCGCGTGAAGAAAAAACGCAAAATACTTCCACTTTTCCATGGAATCGTAAACCTCATCCTCGTCCTGCTGGCACTTTTTCAGGTTTACACCGGCTGGTGGGTCTACAATATTTTCATCCTGGGGAATTGACACAAGAAAAGGGGTCAAGCCTAAAAGCTATAACCCCTTGAAATTGCTGGCGCGCCCGGCAGGATTCGAACCTGCGACCTACGGATTCGTAGTCCGGCACTCTATCCAGCTGAGCTACGGGCGCATAATTTCAAACCGCCATAGTAAAAATCCGGCGTTCGCTTGAAACCGGTCAGGTTCATAAGCTATAGGTTTGTGAATGTCAACCCCGGATTTTGCACTTCAAATGCCTGAAAAGAAGCTATTTCACTTAATTATTACATAGTTAACATGTATTTGTTCCTGCCCGTGCCTTCACCCAAAAGGTGAAGTTCAATAGGTGATAAATCCTCAGGCATTTGAAGTGCAAAATCCGGGTCAACGATAACTTTTCATATTTGTGATGGAGACCCCAATGGAACTTGCCAAGAGCCAGGATGAACATTTCATGCGACTGGCCCTCGATCAGGCCAGGATGGCCGCCGCCTGCGATGAAGTACCGGTGGGAGCGGCACTGATTGACGATCAGGCCAGGGTGATTGCAGTGGCCTACAACCAGAATATCGGCAGTTGTGATCCAACCGCCCATGCCGAGATTCTCGCTCTTCGCAAAGCATGCCTGAGATTGAAAAATTATCGATTGTTAAGCACCACCTTGTATGTTACCATAGAACCTTGTGTTATGTGTTTGGGGGCAATCATTCATGCCCGGATAGAGAGGGTGGTTTTCGGTGCATGCGATCCCAAATGGGGTGCTGCCGTTTCCCTTTACCGGCTGGCCGAAGACGGACGTTTCAACCACAGGCCTGAGGTAGTCGGCGGAGTTCTGGAAAATCCTTGCCGCCAGCTAATTCAGGATTTTTTTCGGGCCAAAAGAGCCAGAGTCAAGGAGCAGCCGCCCGGAGCTGGCCGCAATTAGGCCGCAGACTCAAAGTGCGGGGAGTAACGCGTGGCAAACATAGTCATTATCGGGACCCAGTGGGGTGACGAAGGCAAGGGCAAAGTGGTGGATCTACTGGCCGAAATTGCTGACGCCGTTGTCAGATTCCAGGGGGGCAACAATGCCGGCCATACCATGGTCGTAGGCGGTAAACAATTTATCAGCCATCTCGTCCCTTCCGGTATCCTGCAAGGCAAACCGTGCCTTATCGGAAACGGGGTCGTCGTCGACCCCCAGGTCTTGCTTGAAGAAATCGAATATCTGGAAAACAACTCCGTTGCCTGCGGCCCTGAAAGACTGATGATCAGTGAACGGGCTCACGTCATCATGCCCTACCACAAGTTAATCGACAACGGCAGGGAAGCCCTCAAGGGCGATGCAAAGATCGGCACGACCGGTCGCGGTATCGGGCCGGCATACGAAGACAAGGCCAACCGCACTGGAATCCGTTTCGTCGACCTTATAAATAAAGATGTTTTCAGGAAAAAACTGGAGGCGGTCTGGCCGGAAAAAGATTTTTACCTGACCAGGTTCCTGAAGACCGAATCGGCTGACCTTGAAACCACCTTTAGCATCTATAGCGAATACGGCCGCCGTTTGGCCCCCCATGTAACCAATGTTTCGGTCGTATTGGACCGCATGATACGGGACAGTAAGCGGATCATGTTCGAAGGTGCCCAAGGCACTCATCTGGATATAGACCATGGAACTTATCCCTTTGTAACATCTTCCAATACCGTGGCAGCCAATGCTTGCTGTGGCGCAGGTCTCGGCCCAGGTGCCATCAATGGCGTAATTGGAATCGTGAAAGCTTACACCACGCGGGTTGGGTCAGGACCATTTCCAACCGAACTATTCGATTCCACAGGTGACTTAATCCAGACGAAGGGAGCCGAATTCGGAGCCACGACCGGACGCCGCCGCCGTTGCGGATGGCTTGACATGGTATTGCTCAAAAATGCAGTCCGCCTGA
>JALVRI010000225.1 GCA_027031325.1 Desulfobacteraceae bacterium | reverse complement strand
AACCCGGGGCGCTTGTCCGCCAGTCGCCGCCCGGCGACTCCGGGTTGGGGCGGGCTTCGGTGCGGCTGGTCGATGCAGCCAAGCCCAAGTGACCCTAGGATTTTTCGGTCGCGGTTTTCAATGCCTTGACCAGACCGGCCTTGTGTAACTCACCGGCGATATGGACCGGGCTCTTGCCCGATATGGGGTCCCAGGCAGCTGGGTCGGCCGTGCAGAAAAACTGGGCTTCCAGGCCGACCCTGATCTTGGCATCTTCGATATCCAGGCCGATAAGCTTTTCGATCACGTTCCAGGTGGCCCCGCAGGGGGCTCCCCGAAGCACTTCAATGGAACTGATCTTGCCTTTTGAAGTGGTAATCCGGAATTCGGGCAGGCCGAAAATAAGGGCGTAATCGCCGAGTCCTTTCTGTTGGGCAAGGGCACAGCAGGTGGCCGGGGTCAAAGCGTCGGCCAGGGGGCCTTTTTTGCCCGAACAGATAATCGGCACTTGGTCCCGGCGGCAAAGATGGGCCAGTTCATCGGAAAGGTCGGGGTGTTTGAGATAATCCAGGACGAGGTCGGCTTCTATGCCGGCAGGTAGCCAGTCTGATGCGTCGTCGATTATCGCCGGCAGGTTGTCGTCTATGTCGAAAACCCTTAGCACGATTCTGTCCCGGCCGTGTTTTCTGATACCCTTTATCTTTTCCATTCCGCTGCCGTTTTGCTGAAAAACCCAGACCAGTTGGGGGCGGCTTCCGGCAGCCTTCTGACTTTTGGTATCCATTGACCTTCCTGGCGTGTGGCTCACAAAAACATAGGGCCGGTGCGGCTTGGTCCGATTGCCCCGGCCCGGTGATCGGTTTGAATTAATAAATAGTTGTCATGAGGCTGAATTAAGCCCGAACGGATTGCCGCATACCCGCCACTTGCCATCTTCCTTGACCAGCTGGAAGGTTGCCTCGACCGGGTACTCGTCACCTATCAAAAATATCCGGGCCACGGTTGCAAAAACAGGATTTATACATACCCTGGCGGTGGCGGTCATGTGAATGGTAGCCTCGTTTTCACCCTCCTCGATCGTCTCCAGGTGGATGTCGTATAACATCCGGCGCAGGTATCCCAGGGAAAGTCCCCTCTGCCGGGCTTCAGTTACCTTGCTGTAGATGTAGTCGTCTACCATATCCGTGTCCTCGTTGCCGGCAAGGTCGCTGCAAAGCAGGTTCTGCATGTCAGGATCGAGAAGGAAATACGCCTTGGCAAAACTCTTGGCCACTTTTACCGGGGTTGCGATTGTGTCGGCTGCAACTAGGGCCGCCTGTAATCCTGCGGCCAGGACCAGGACCAGGACAAACGGGGCGATGCTGGCTCTTTTCTCCATCTGGCAAACCTCCTTTGGCCTGGATGGCACACCATCGCTGCTGTGTGCTTCCAGGAGTTTCGACGGTAAAATGACGAAGGTGGACAAGTCAGCTTAATTACCACGAGTTGGATTTCAACACAAGCCCATTTGGCCGATGTGCGCCGCTCAGTTGCTCCGGGTCCCGGAAAGGTGATCGTGGCCCTGCTTAATCGGTTAATATGAAAAGGTTTCCCTATTTTCAACTTGACTTCTAACCGAAACTACTTCACCTATAGAAATGTCAACAAGGTTCTTCTATTGATCAATTTTCATATTTCCGGATCCCGGACACTTGAGACGGTTGAGCCTAAGATCGAACAAGACGAAAATAAGCCCCCCTGTTCAGGGGGTGGTTTATAAAATACGGTTCAGTAATTGAGACAATTTGCAAGCCGGGCATGACACGCTTGGCCGCCTCTTGGCCGCAAGCACCCCCTGGG
>JALVRI010000224.1 GCA_027031325.1 Desulfobacteraceae bacterium | reverse complement strand
GTGGACCTGGCCGTACCGGTGGTACAGCAGCTCGATTTCATCCACTACCGCTTTGGGACTGCGGGGCCTGAAACGCTTGCCCATGACCTGGTACATGGAGCAGAAGTTGCAGCGATTGGGACAGCTACGGCTGGAGAGCAAGGGTACGCTCAACTGGAAATCAAGATTGTAAGGATTGTGCCAGCAGCTGGTGTCGTGCCGGTATTTTTGAAAATCCACCAGGTGATAGGCTGGCAGGGGTAGGCTGTCCAGGTCTTTGATGTATTTTTTCTTGGGGTACAGGATGATCCCTTCGTCCCGGCGCCAGGCAAGGCCGTCGACTTGAGCCGGCCGGCGGCCGGAGGCCAGCCACTGGGCCAGGTGAACCACCTGGGCTTCCCCTTCTCCAATTACCACGTAGTCGATTTCAGGACAGTTTTTCAGGATCTGGCCGGCAAACACGGTTGGGTGCATTCCACCGGTGACGATGGGAAGGTGTCGGTGATGGGCTTTGATAAAACTGGCAATCCGGCGGACCGGCTTGAATTGGCCTGAAAAAAGGCATCCGATGCCCACCATCAGGGGCAGGTTGCCGTCCAGACTATCCATCAGGGGCCTTTGCCACCAGTTGTCCGGCCATTGCGGGTTTTCCCATGGACGGAAAGTGTTGAGATCGAGAATCTCGGGTTCGAAAGCGGCCCTTTCCAGCACTGCCGCCAGACAGAGCAGTGCCTGGGGCATGATGAACTCCTTGTTGGGCAGGTAGTCCGGGGTGGCCGGGTTGATCAGCAGGACCCTGCGAGTGTCGCTTCCATGTTGCTGCATTCCAGCTTGTCTCCTTTGGCTTTTATTCGCCCGGGCCTGCGGCCCGGTCCGCCGAACTCGAGCAGATAAGGCATGGGATCCTGAAAAGCACGTTTCAGGTTGAGGTAAAGCGGGTCCTGGTGGGGCTTGAAGGCCTTCAGACGATCTGCCATCAGTTGCCACTGAATGTCGTCCGGGAGTGGATCGAGGGCCACCAGGGGCAACTCGGGCAGCAGGGAACAGGGTATCCGGCAGGCTTCGAAAAACAGGTAAGCATAGGCCCTGGCCCGGGTTACGGCTTGGTCGGACAGAGGCCGGGGAGATACCAGGGCCTGAAGTTCGCGGTGATAATCTGCAACTGTGGCCGGGTCGATTGTAAAGCCGTGCCCGCTGTAAGCACTTCTGCCCGCCAGGACGCAGGGCTTGCCGAAGACGGCTCCTTCCAGGCCGGCCGTCCCCCTGGCGGTTACCAGGGCGTCGGCGCAGTCGAGCAGGCCGCCGGGATGAAAGTCCATGGGGCAGGCGCGGATATTGGACGTTTTGGATGCATAGGTGGCTGCCATCTCCAGGGCGTCATTGCGATCGGTGTAAACTTTGGCAAAGGGATGCTCCTTGACGATCCAGTTCACCTTGGGGATGCGGACAGCCATCTCCAAGGTGGCCTTGAGCCACTGGTAATAATCGTCGAACAACAGTCGGCCAAGCATGTGGGGCGCATCGGTCATTGTGTGGGCCATTATGAATACTGTCGGCAGGCCGGGATCCATGCCCAGGGCTGCCAGCAATTGGCGACGATCGTACCGCCGGTTGTGTTTGCCGTCCACCAGGGTATGCTTATGGGGCCTTTTTTCCAGGTAATAGCGCCGCACTATTTCATAGCCCCTGGCTGCCATGGTGGTCCCCATGGCGCCAAAAAGAGCCTCGAAGTCCCGGCGTTCGAAGCGGGCTTCGTATTCGGGCAGTCCGTTGCCGGGATGGTGAATACGGGCCATCAGGGGACTGGAGCGGCCATGGTGGGAGATCACCGTTGCTCCCCTGGCCAGACCCATCCTCGCCAAAATTCCCCAGCGCAGGTATACCAGGTGGTCGACCACCACGTAGGCTATGGGGTAGTGCCTGAAAAGATTTTCAAATTCCTGAACGAGAGACCTGGCCCGGTAGATGTACAGGTTTAGCTTGTCGTCGGGGCTTTCAATGGTCGGCCGGCGCAGCCGGCGGAGGTACTGGTCGTATATCAGGTCTCCGACCTGAATGCCACCGGCGCTTAATTGAAGCAGCCACCTGCGCAGAGCAGGTCCCTGCGACTGCGGCACGGTCATTTCCGGCGGTGGTGTGGAGTCCGGCTCCCGGAGGTGGTGGTAAGTCTCCATGCGGAAAGAGGCGGCCAGGCGGCCATGTAGTTTTCGATAATGATCATCGCTTCCCACGGCCAGGATGGGGCAACCGGTAAGGTGCTGAATATATTTTGCCACCAGCCCGTTGCGGACCTTGTTGGTGGGATCGGGATGCAAAAACGAGGTCAGGATGTACCTGCCGGAGGGCCGGGGGCCTTTGCCCGGCCAGGGATTCTTGCTCCACAGGCCCAGGTTTGCTTCCAGGAAGCGACGCACGTTGCCACAAACAAACCAGGAAACCGCCTGTTTTTTGAATTCTCCGCTATCGGCCATGGCGGCCAGGGTTTCAATGCGGGAACCCCGGCGTTGCAGAAATCTTTGCCAGTGCTCCAGTTGCTCCCGGGAAGGTCCGTAGGGCAGCAGAGCGTGGCTGGCGATTTCGATGAAGGTGCGGTCAGGATCGCTGGCAAAACCTTCAAGGGTAATGTCCGCCTGCCGGCCGGCTGGATCTTTTTCCAGGTCCATTAGCAGGGCGACGATTTTCGGCAAGTCGTTTGGGTGGGGATGGACCTGCAGGTATTCGAGGCAAAGACGGCGGGCCCGGCTGACCTGGCCTTTGGCCGCCAGGGCCTGCACCAGGGCTTTGAAACACTGCCAGTTGTCCGGAAAACGGCGGCATCCAGCCTCCAGCAGGGAAAAGGCGCGCCGGTTTTCCCCGACCTGGAGACAGATCCGGCCGGCTTCCAGATAGTCTTCGGCCCGGCCGCAGGATGTGTTGAGTTTTCCTAAAAGGGCGGCCAGCCGCTGCATTTTTTTTGCCAGGCCGGCCTGGTGGAAAGGTAGGCTACTCATCCTGAGCCCCTGATCTGTTTGCGCGCTTTTGAAAAATGGCCCTGATCCAATAGGCTCCCTGGTCATCGGGCGGCAGGGCAACGATATCGTCGAAGTCAGGATCGGCTTCGGCCTTCAAGCGGTAGGCTTCCCACCCGGCTTGGTCGAGTTGCCCGATAAGTTCCTGCTTGCCGAAGGTCTCCAGCTCCAACACCCGGAACCCGCAGGCGCGAAACAGGGCGGCCAGGCTTGCGGGGGTAAAAAAATAGTAATGGTAGCTTTCAGGCATCAACTGTCTGACGTAGGGATTGAGGTTGTTGGGAACCTCTATGAATATTTTGCCTGCCGGTCGCAGGATCCGGGCCAGTTGTTCAATGCCGCTGACGATATCCCCAAAGTGCTCCAACACGTGGGACATGATTATGAAATCGAAGCTGGCAGGGGCCATGGTCTCCAGACATTGGTTTTTGCTGCCAAGGTCAGCCAGGCGCGGATCGAGGTGCTTACTGTCCCATTCGCTTATCAGCAGGTTGTTGTAACCGGAAAAGATGAGGTTGAGGGCGTTTGTTCCGAAACCGGCCCCGATCTCCAGGACGCGGCTTTCCCGGGGCACGTAAGATCTCCAGAATTTCAGCTGAGAGCGGCTGCGGATGGTATCACCCAGTATGCGCCGCCGGTCATTGGTCTCCCGCCTTTGGAGACGGTACCGGCGGCGATAGAACTCCTCTATGCCGGCGCGGTCATACTGGGGGGTCATCCATTCCAGGAAACGACAACGGCAGCCAAGAATGATTCCCTTGTAACCGAAACGGTGATTGACGGTCACCTCGAGCCCTGCTTGGCCGCAAATTGGACAGTCGGGGAACTGATTGAGTCTGGGCATGGTGCTGTTTCCCTGCTACCTTCAGTTGACCGCCGCGAAGGATCTGTTGCGGCGCAGCCTGACCATGTTGCCAAGTTCACTTTCGTATACCCGCTTGATGCCGTCTCCCAGGGCGGCTTCGACGATCCGGATATCGCGTACCAGGCGGAATAAACCGGTGCTTTCTACAGATGCCAAGTGGTCGCTGCCCCACATGTGACGGTCGAGAGTTACGTGACGTTCAACCAGGTTTACCCCCAGCGCCACTGCGGCATAGGTCGTCTGGAGGCCGACTTCGTGGCCGGAGTAACCTATGGGGCAGGCGAAACGTTTTTTCAGAGTCGTGATCATCTTCAGGTTCAATTCCCGGGGCGGGCAGGGATAGGTGCTGGTATTGTGGGTGATGATCAAGGGCGAGTGCCTGATCAGGGCTACCGCGTGTTCGATCTCTTCCCAGGTGGACATGCCGGTAGACAGAATGATCGGTTTTCCGCGTTTGTCCATGGCTCTTATGAGGTCGTCGTCGGTAAGGTTGGCCGAGGCGACCTTGTGGCAAACCGGATCGAATTTGTCAATGAATTCAAGGGATGGCAAGTCCCAGCAGGAGGCGAACCAGATGATACCCTTTTCACGGCAATAACGATCGATTTCGGCATACTCTCGGCGGCCGAATTCTAGCCGCCGGCGGTAGTCCAGATACGACATGACTCCCCAGGGTGTTTCGCGCATAACCTGTTTTTGGTCCTCGGGAACACAGATGTCCGGCTCCCTTTTCTGGAACTTGACGGCATCGACCCCTGCTGCGGCAGCAACGTCAATCAGCTTCTTGGCGATGGCCATGTCTCCGTTGTGATTGATTCCGATTTCAGCCACGATGAATACCGGGTGGCCGGGTCCTACCCTGCTTTTACCGATTGTGACTTCTGATTGCATTGCCCCCCCTGGATTCGAAGATTATTTCAGCCAGTTCCGCCACAGCCCCCTTGCCTCCGTTTGTTGAGAGGACTAGATCGGCAGCCCGGCGGACAATGGGATGGGCGTCGGCCACAGCCACGGCCAGGCCGGCGGCCCGAAGGCATTCCAAGTCGTTAAGATCATTGCCGACGTAAATGATGTCGCCAAGATCCAGGTAGCGTGCGGAAGACCATTTCTCAAGGGACGCAAGCTTGCTTTCTTTGGCGATGACGCACTCGATATTCAGCTTGGCGCACCTTTTTCCGACAACCGGATTTGTTTCCGAGGACAGGACCAACAGATCCAATCCGGACCTTTTGAGCCGTTCCAGTGCCAGGCCGTCACTCCGGTTGCAGCGCACGCTTTCTTTGCCCTCCTGATCGACCCAGACACAGTTGTCGGTCAGTACCCCGTCAAAATCCAGTACCACGGCCTTTACGGCCGATAACGTCTCCCGGAGGCTTGGGTCCGGTTTGGTTTCTGCCACTAAGGTCTCGGCCAGCCTCAGGTCCAAGCTGGTGTCGATGTCGACGCTCCGTTTTGCAGGCACCACGTGGGCAACGATTTTGCCGAAAAAACGGTGCCGGTGTTGCCTGAATTTTGAAGTCCGCATGGCGTATACTGCGCCTGTTTCCCGGAACTGGGATGTGATCTCCTGGCGCATGGGGCGGTGGCGGTGGTCGTGGTTCAGGGCGCAGGCGGTCCCGTCCTTTTGCACGGTCCATAAAAAACAATGGGAAGGGGTGACGGTGAAGGCGACATCGGCCTGTCGGCTTTCCAGTTTTTCGATGGTCGCGTCGATGTCTTCGGGCAGGGTCAGGGGAGAGGTACACTGAACCAGGAGGGTTATTTCCGGCAAGGGTTCGCCCTTTTCCTCCAAGTGATCCAGAACGTGGCAAAGGGCCGATTCCGACGGTTCGAAGTCGCCGCTCAGCTCTGCCGGTCGAGTAACCACACGCGCTCCCCATGACTTGGCAACGGCGGCTATCTCCCGGTTGTCGGTCGATACGATCACCTGGCCGACATGGCGGCTGGCAAGGCAACTTTC